>NZ_JAMYMR010000014.1:0-139178 GCF_040318635.1 Mesorhizobium sp. M1066 | reverse complement strand
GGCATCGCGAACCTCCCGGCGCAAAGCACGCCAAACTGTTCGCGATGTCCTCGCACACCTGTTCGCGATCTCTCCGGTCCAAACAGGGGGGAGATCGGCAGTTTTGCCGACGGCGCGTTTCCTGCAACGTCGGCAATTGGCGAAAGCGGCAGCACATCCAATCTCCCCCTTGCGGGGGAGATGTCCGGCAGGACAGAGGGGGGTGCCTCGCGCCAGCCTTCCCTTGTCATCTTTTGCCCACTTGGCGATGCTACGAACTTGCTCGCGGCGGGTTTTGGAGGAGGTCGATGTGACGACAAGCCTTGCCGCCCTGAAAAACCAAAGCAAACGCGCCGTGAAACGGCTCATCGGTTACGATTCCCGCAACTGGCTGCGCATCCGCCAGATCGAGGCGTTCACGCTCTTTCTGGAAGCCGGCAACCGCAAGGCTTCCGACGTGATCGAGATCTCGCCCGGCTGGAACCGCTACTGGCGGGCGATGTGCCCCAATTACCGCTCGGTCGATTTTCCGGCCTTCGACATCTGCAAGGACCGCACCGACGAGCAATATTCCATCGTCATCGCCGACCAGGTGCTGGAACATGTGCGGCGGCCTCACGCGGCGGTGGAAAACATCCACGCCATGACGAGGCCCGGCGGCTGGGCGATGGTGGCGACACCTTTCCTGTTTCGCGTTCACGCCAGGCCGCACGACTACAACAGATGGACCCCCGCCGGCCTCAAGCAGCTTATGGTCGAGGGCGGCTTCGCGGAAGCCAACGTCAAGGTCCACGGCTGGGGCAACAAGGCCTGCGCCAGGGCCCATATCGGCGGCCCCGTCCGCGCCTACGGCCTGTGGCGGGATTTGAGCAACGACGAGGAATACCCGCTGATGGTCTGGGCTTTTGCGAAGAAGGCGTGAGGGGCTGAAGCTGCCAATCTCCCCCCTTGCGGGGGAGATGTCCGGCAGGACAGAGGGGGGTGCTGTCCCTCGGCCTATCGGCCAAACACAAAGCGCCTTCGGCTGGGCGTGAGATATGCGGAAGGGTAGCGATCCTTCACACCCCCCTCTGCCCTGCCGGGCATCTCCCCCGCAAGGGGGGAGATCGGCTAATCACCCCCGCCTTTCATCACCCTTGCATGCCGTCGCCACACCCACCAGTCCCACACGCGCTTCCTGAAACTGCGCTTCATCGCGGTCATGGTCATAGCCCCAGCAGCACGCGGCGCTGGCCGGTGAGGCTGCCTGGCGCGAGGTCGGTCTTGATGGTGCCGGCGGTGCCGTTCCGCTGTTCGAGTTCAGCCCGCAATGCCGCCTCGCGCGCCTGCACGTCCTTGTCCTGCGCCGTCGGCGTTGGCGGCAACGGCTTCAGTTCCGGTGGTTTTTGAAACAGACACATGGTTCCAGCCTTCTCCAAGATTAGAGGTTCTTGTCCAGTCGTAGAGGAAAAAGTCTTCGCCGTTGCGGCCGTAACCCGGCAACAGGCAGCGTTGCGTCGCGCCGAGCCGGCCGAGCCAGCGCAGCGCCAGTTCATTGGCGGCCAGCGCCCGCGCCTCGACCCGCCAGGCGCCCCGCGCCGCGACCTGAGGCCCAAGCACGGCGTGAAAGAACCCGGTGATCCCAGGCACGCAGCGCTTCATGCGGCGCGTGCCCCAACTCCAGGCGATCCACAGGCCGCCGCGCTGTTCGGCAGCGCCAAAGCCCGCTTCCGGGTTGCCGTCCAGCTCGGCGACATAGGCAAACCCCTGCAGCGCCGTCAGCGCCAGCAGTGCCGGCGACCAATGGTCGAGCTGGCAGTCGATCTCGGCCCGGTCCTCAGGGCGCAAATTGGCTGCGATGTAGGACAGGTCGCGAAGGGTTGCGGGCATGATGCGAAGGGGCATGAGCAGGCCTGAGCAATAGAATGCAGTTCTCGCTTCCGGGCGACGTCTCGGCGGCCTGCGCACTTGACCGGCCGCGTCCCCAGTGACCTACTTCGGACATCGACGGCTATCCAGGAGACGGGCGAATGGACATTCGGGCGACACTGACGGAGCTATGCGACGCCTTCAACGCGCACGATCTCGATCGCATCATGGCGTTCTTTGCCGACGACTGCGTCCTGGAGATGCCGAGGGGAGCCGAGCCCTGGGGAACGCGTTGCGAGGGCAAGCGCAACGTACGGGACGCGCTGGCGACACGCTTCGAAGGCTTGCCCGACGTCCATTACGGCAATGGTCAGCACTTTGCGGACGAGGCTGCCGACACCGGCATGTCGAAATGGACCCTCACCGGCACCACCCGCGGGGGCGTGAAGAAAGAAGTTCAGGGTTGCGACTTCTACACGTTTCGCGACGGCAAGGTGATCCGCAAGGATTCGTATTGGAAGATCGTGGAGTGACACACAGGCGTCCATAACCGAAACGCCCCCAACGGATCACTCTGCTCTCGGCTACACCGCCACTGGAATTCAAAACCGCCTTCGACTAGCCCAAAATGAAAACAACCTGTCACAGAAATTATCGGTGTCTCTCCACGGATGCAATCCAGCACTGTCACCGTAATTCCCGGCACAAGCTGGTCGTCGAATTTTCCGCACCGCCCGCGGGCCGAAGGCCCGGATTTTATGGTTTGGCTTGGCCTTTAACCAATCGAGGTTTTTTCTTCCTCTTCCTTATCGATCAATCGTTTTAAACGGCCCTTATCGATTCCCTGGCTTAACGGCCTAAGCGTCTCCTCTGCCGCATCAAGCAAGGCAAACCTGTTTCGCCTGTCCCAATGGCTCCAGAACACGCGAATTATGAAATACCCTGAGAGCGTCAGTCGAAGGAAAGGAAACGGGGGGAGCTTCGAGATCGAATCAAGCAGAGCGGAGCGCTCCTTTGAAGCGTCCATCTCGGCGCTCCAGATACGTGCAATCAAATTCTCCATCTCACCTTCGACTTCGATGTTTGAAACACTTGTTCGCAGTACGGGCTGACCAGCCGAATTGCTCAGATTGTCAAACATCATCCGGACTGGGGACGAGAGTAACGAAAACTCGTAGGCATCCATCAACACATCAACCATATCCCTAAAATCCTGCGGGATTTCCTTGTTCATTCCCCCAAAGATTTTTTTTATCTCATCATCGTCCCTGAGGCGCTCCTTAAATTTCTCGAAGCCAGCTTTTGGAAAAGATTTCAGTATCCGATGGAGCAAAAAAGAGGTCAGTTGCACCAATGATTTAGCGAGCCTTCGCTTCGGATCGCGGTTCATCCTTTCGGAACCCGACCCAAGCAAAATCGCTGCTATTTCCCAAGTTCGAAAAGCCTTTAAGGAGCCTTCCATCTCAGGGTCCATCAAATCTTCATCTTCATCAACGATTACGATGTCGCTATCGGCTCGCGCTTCTTCCTCAAACCGGTTGGCGAAATCAAGTAACCTCTGCTTCTCCACACTGTGTGATCGGTTGTTCGAGACATCATCGAACGCTTTCTCAAGTCGACTTTGCAGCGCCTGAACCCTATACTGTTTGTCAACTAGCGCTGGACGAATATCATTCGTCAGCAAAATGTGCTTTTCACCTTCTGGCAGTTTCAGTTCGACCGCCAAGCGTTCGCTGGCTTCGATAATTCTATCAACTACCACTTGAGCGGGACCAATCTCGGCGTAGAGATCAAAGGCGTTAAAATCGAAGTCGTCGTTGTCTGGATCAAAGTATTTTATTGCATCGGTGGGCCGCTCTATCAATTCGCTTGCCAAAAGATAGGATTCCATGAACGGCAAAGAAATCTCAGCCCGGCCGTTTATAAATGTAATCAATCCTTTTTCTTGAAATGTCTGTATAAACTTGATCGCATTTATGTCAAAATCCATTTCTGCCGAAACTTCCTCTACGAACGCGACAAGTCCTGCCTGATCGAAAGTCTTGACATTGATAAATTTTTCATAAGCCAGTCTACGAAGGAACCTCTCCCTTGTGGTGCGCGTGAGCACCACGTCGTCTGTATCAAAGGCTACGACAAAACTTAAAAACCCACCGACAGCAAGTTGAATCAATTCGGACCGTCTGTTGGCCCTTAGCAGGGCGGAAAGCGTCTCCCCGCCAACACCGGCGAAGAAGCTAGGATGAGCGTTCAATTCAAATCGTTTGAACAGATTATAAAGGCGATATGCGATGACCGAAGCTTCTTGATCAGCAAGGCTAAACGTTCGCTGGATAAATGTTGCCATCTCGATGAACGAGATGTCGCAAATTGAATATTTTGGCGCCCCTGTTGATATGAGTAGCTCACTTTTCCCGCCAGTGAGTTCATTTGACGTCAAAATGACGAATCGCGCTTGGGGGTAAAGCTCCATCTGGGAATGAAGGTACTCGGATCGGCTCTTTGAGTTTGCAGGGAAGTCGGTAATCACAAACACGAGCATCACACCGCCGCCCGCAATCAGAGAGGCGACGTCAATTTTTGAGAACCCAGTTAGAGTCCCACTGGGAGGTCGAACAGTGTTGCCATCGACAACAATCGGTAGGCATCGGTCGCCACCGATTTCGATTAGCGAAACCTCGTTAGCCACCAGCCAAGGCAAGCTATTATCCGGATAGATGCGCGGAACGTCTAGGACTACAAGCCGATTGGTCGTAATCGCTTCAAGAATGTCGATTGGAGACACTCTCTTTGTAGCGGGGGTCACGCCTACGTTGGAAATAGCTTCCTTGATGCGAGGAAGCGGTGAACGATACCCGAGCGGTTTCCCACGATAATCGGGGGAAAGCTGTGAAAGCTGAGCATGAATATCGCGGCGTACCGTCTGAATTGCCTCTGCAAACAGATCGCCTGGCGCCGGCTGCAGGCTTCCGACCGAACTCTGGGCTTTTCGGTGGCTTAAGAAAAGTCGAAACTGCGGATTCTTCAACTGGAATTGGAAGAAGGTAACTACGTTATCGGCAGCAATTTCCCTCAGATTCTCGCCGGTTTCTTCCTCAAGCAGATTCTTGTTGTGATCTGCGTAGTCGCAAACCCCCCGTACAGACATCGCTGGAATATTTGCATTCTCCGCTGAAAAGAAGACGGCCCCAGCCTCGGTCTCGATTGCCAACGTCTTCCGGTCCGCACCGGCCACCATTTCCTTGTAGATGTCACTTTTGGACACAGCACCACAGATAACAGTTCCGTGGTGCATCCGCGGCGCAGCAACATCTTCATATTTGTCGGATCGGCCGATGAATGGGTTTGGTATTAAAGTCTTGCTCTTTTGAAGTTGAGTCTTCTGCCATTGTTCGTACAATGGGCGGGCGTCGGATCCCAATTGCGCATAATGCCATGAGAAAGTAGCTGTCTTATCGGTCTTGTAGAACTTATTGTTGAAGCTCATTTTAAGTCCGTCTTTGGAATCTGAGACCTTCGAATTCTCCAAGACATCTACGACTGAACCGGTAAAACATACATCGCCGACAGCCACGTCGCCGCTTATGCCGCCTGCAATTCCCAGAACCAATATGACTCCTATTTCATATCGATTTATCAGGGCATCGGCCGCGCGGCCAGCAGCAGCCTTGCCCATGTCATCTTGCAAAATTGCAACAGCTACAAGATCATCTTGTTTGGTGTCCAACTCCACTAAAAAACTTTGACCAACCACCTCCTCTGCTTTTATCTCGAAGGCGCCTCGTAGACGTTCGAATTCCTCCTGAAGCGGCACGACAATAGCAACGTCCACATATGGCTTCATTCCAATATCCCCCAAGTGCCCCCTTCTGTTTATATCGGGATGATCCGAAACGTAGCTCGACTTTCCCGTTATCCACATTAATTCAAGGGCATTCCAAAGACCCCCAATATCTGGTCGGCGTAGGAGGGATTTAGAACGCAATCGCCGCGTAGAATCGACCATCAGTGGGGTACCGCTGCGATTTACCATACCGACTCACCTGTCTTATTCAGCGCCGTTGATATTGACTTCGCGGCTTTATCTCTGCGCCAGCGGAAGCTCGAATAGGCCCCGCCGCGAGGCTGGCGCTCGACCTTTGTGTGGCGGCCGCGAATTTTCCAGAAGCGCCGGGCTACCCGCGCGCGGCATGCCGCCGGCTTGTATTCGACCGCCGGCCCTCAATTCAGCAGGCTTTGCCTGCCATTGTTTACTTTCATATGATCTCTGAAGGCGAAGCACTTGGACTATCCAAGCGAACATGGGCGGTCGCCACTTGGAACGAGCGCAGGGGTGCTCGGCGTGGCTCATTCCCTTCAGATCCATCTCGGCGACGTCATCGGCGACCCACGTTAAGCTGCCCCCTACCGAAACGCCCACAGCGGATCGCTCTGCACCTTCGTCTGTCTCACCGCCTTGAACTCCGCCGGGTCCACCACCGCCTCTCGCAGCATCATCACGCCATAGCGTGTCGCCGCCATCAGATCATCCCGCAGCTTGACCACCTGACCGTCCTTCCGATGAAAAAGCCGAAACTCCTCGAACCAGTCGGCGAGCGTGGCAAACACCTTGAAGCGGCCGGATTGCATGCGGTCGAGCATCTCCATCAGCCCGGCTTCGACCGAGACCGAACCGTCCGGGAATTGCGCGTGGCGGGTCAGCATGTTCAGCCCGTGTGCCGAATACTGCCCGGCGAGCGCCACGCCCGCCCCTTCCAGCGTTTCGCGGCGGCCGTCGCGCGGCCAGGCAAAGGGCAGCCATTCGCCCCATGGTTTGAGCGTCAGCGTCTGCATCGCCGGCGTCTGCTGCGAGGCCCGCGCCGATTTGGTTACGTAAACGACATCGGCCTCCGTATCCCAGGCCAGCTCGACCGCGGCCGACGGATGGTCCCAGCCGAAATCGAGCGCGCCGAGCCGTGGCCAGTAGCGCGGCAGCCGGAACGGCTCGCAGGCGATCAATTCCTCCGCCACCGGAAAGATGCGGCCGGAACCCAGCACCGGAATGCCGCGGGCACGCGCCTCGCGCTCATGCGCCGGATAGGCCGCGACGATCGCCGCGCGCTCCTGCGGCGTGTAGTGCGCGGCATCGTCGATGGTCATGAAGGTGACGTGTCGAGACATATAAGCCTGCCTAAATTATTTGCCGGAACGAGTAACCGCCATTGATAATACTGTTTATCAATGCAAAGCTGCTGGCCAATTGGGGGAGATACATGATCCGCATAGCAATCGTTGTGGCCATTGCCGCGAGCGCGTCGGCATGCCAATCAAATGTTCCGTATGATACGAGTAAGAAAACCTGCAAGATGTACGCCAATTCTTCAGGGTTCCAACGCGAAGTTTGTATCCCGGACACACCAAATAAAGTATGCAATGTCTGGTACAACCAGATTACAGGTGATGAAAGGATATGGTGCCAACCGCTAACCCGGAAAGCAACCGATCCCAAGGCCCGCGCCAGACAGCTTGCGGGCAGCAAATACCCTTGAACGTCTTCATCCGCTGCCTTTGGCCATCCCCTCCACTTGCGACGCTGACAGAAACAGCAGCACCACATCGCTCATCCCAAGCAGCGGCGTGAACGTCACGATCGTTATCCCGCCCGTCGCATTGGTTCGCGTCAACCCTTCGGAATAGATATCGAGCGGCGGTTCCTCGTCGAACCAGACGCCGTGTAAAGTCTCGCCCTGCCATTTCTCGCGGCCCTTCTCGAAACTCTTGAACGACAGCACCGATTCATCGGCCTGCACGTCGCCACCGCCACCCCAGCGCACCACGACGCTGTCCAGCGCGCCCGGTGCGCCGCGGCCCATGAAGGTCTGCACAATGGCGTCGGCCGGGATCATGCCGGTGCCCCAGGCCGCCTGCTGCTGCGGCGGACCGACCAGCACGCGCTGCGGATTGTCACGAGTGCCTTCGCCGGTGACGCCGGCCGCCCACAGCCTGACGGCACTGTCAAAAACCTTGCCTTGCCACCACTGGGGATAACGGCCGGTCAGGTGCATGGCCCATTCGGCGCCCCCTGCCCTGGTCTTGCCGAGCTGGTTGCCGGCCATGAACAGCCGCTCGCGGTTCTGGGCGCCCGCTGCGTGAAACTCGGCCTGGCGTTGATACGGTCTATAGGCCGCCAATTGATTGGTCCGGCGCCGTCTGTCCAGTTCGGCCAGCAGCGCCAGATATTCCATCTTCACGGACATCACCGGGTTCTTCGAGGAACGGTTTGACGATCGTCTCGAGGGCGCGGATGCGGCTGCGGATTTCGTCATCGCTCAGGCTGTCCATTTGGTTGATCTTGGCATCGAAATCCTTGGGCAGCACCGACAGCACGATCTTCAGATACTGGTCCGGCTTGTCGGCTCGCACCTGGGCGATCACGCCGGCGCCATAGGCGCGGAAATCAGCCCGCACGGCAGCCAGGAAATCGTCGCCCAGTGTCTTCTTGGCGCGCTTGCGGCGCGGCTTTTGCGCGGCCGGTTTGGCGGCGGGTTTGCGCTTTGCCGGCTTGCGGCGCGTTGGCCCGGCGGCGGTCTTGTCAGTCACGGACGTCACCACCCACGGCGTTGGCAGCGGGAATGCCGGCCTTCGGCATCGATCCGGCCCGGCTGGCCGGTTTCTTTGAACGAGCGGATTTCTTCCTGGTGCGCTTCTTGGCTCCCTGGACGCGCTTTGGCTTTGCCGCGTCGGCAGGCTTCGCCGCCGGGGCAGGCCTTGCCAGACCGGCCCGCGCCCTGAGACGCGCCATGACCAGACCGACAAGGTGCCCGGCGATGCCGGCCTGCGAGAACCCGAACTCGCCAGCGTCGTCCCGCACCATGCCGATCTTTACGCCGGGCGCGACCTCCTCGAGACGCCCCAGGCGTGGCTGCGGCGCAATGCCTTCGAATTCGCCGATCGCGCTGACGATTTCCTGGCCGTCAGCATCGGTGATGATGGTGGCGTAGCGGGTCATGGGTGTCTCTCGGATTGCGAAATGAGTCATCGGGCGAAGGATGGCATTCCTTGGCGCCCCTCTGTCCTGCCGACATGTCTAGCCCAGCAACAAAAAACCCGCCTCAGGGGCGGGTCGTTGGCGCAACTCAGCACCATGGACAAAAATGTAGCATAGCTGCACTCACCCCGTCAACCGTTTTCTGAGAAAAAATTCCTAATTCGGTCAAACCCGCCGGCCGCATCCCGCACCATGCCGATCTTTACGCTGGGCGCGACCTGCTCGACACGCCCCAGGCCTGGCTGCGGCGCAGCACCTTCGAATTCGCCGATGGCGCTGACGATTTCCTGGCCGTCAGCATCGGTGATGATGGTGGCGTAGCGGGTCATGAGTGTCTCTCGGATTGCGAAATGAGTCATCGGGCGAAGGATGGCATTCCTTGGGGCCCCCCTCTGTCCTGCCGACATGTCTAGCCCAGAAACAAAAAACCCGCCTCGGCGGCGGGTCGTTGGCGCAACTCAGCACCATGGACAAAAATGTAGCATAGCTGCACTCACCCCGTTAACCGTTTTCTGAGAAAAAATTCCTAGATCGATCGCAATTCCGGCCTGACCGACGCTGGCAAAGCGCGTAAAACCCTGCTTTTGCCGGCGGCTGGTCACAAGCCGGCAGGTGTGAAATCATTCGTCGAAGCTCATGGAATGATTCCCGTCGCACGGCCTTGTGGGAGAGGACGATGGACAGACCAGCCATGGCATCCGTGTTCAGGATGCGGCATGCACCAGCCATGGTTTCCGGCGTGCGCAGCACCGGCCAGGGTCAGGCGGATCCGGTCATCCGCGTGCGTTCGCTGGGCGAAGCCATCCGTTCCGTCGCCAACGCCTACCCCCAATACGACATCGGCGCCGTCGCCATCAGCTGTGGGGATGTTTCGATCGGCAGCCTCGGCAGCCTGGAGGTCAAGGCGCTGTGGCGCGAATATGGCGAACGGCTGACGCAGGAATAGGCGTTCGCCCGCAGCCTTTCTGGAGCGGAAATGCCGCTCGCGCGTTTCAACCCCAGTCACGGGAGCAATCGCCATGAATGTCGCCAACCTGCAACTCGAAGGCCTGTTGATGGCCGTCGCCTCGATCAACCGCCTCCTGGTTCAAAAGGGGGTGCTGACGGCGGAGGAAATCGACCTGGCCTTGCGCAAGACCGAGGCAGGCGAAACCAACCAGGAGCGGTCCGAAGGCATGTCCGCGTCCAGCCGCGACGCCGTCAACTTTCCGATCCGGCTGCTGGAACTCGCCAACCAGTGCCAGCCGGAGGCGGAGATGCCGTCTTTTTCGAAGCTGGCCCGCATGGTCGGCAAGATAAAGGAACCCTACAACGACCAGCTGTGAGGGGGTGCCAAGGCAGGCCCGGCGCGCGTCCTTCGCGCGGTGCCGGTCGGTCTCGCCTCAAGATGCCCGGCCATCCCAAATTGAGCGAAAGCACCTTGCCCGGTCCATGCACGGCCGCAAACAGCAGTCCGGCCAGGAACGAAAAATGGTCGACGAAGAAGCCGAACTCGGCCTGGTTGCCGGCCCAGTGGCTGGGTCCGTGGAAGGCCAGGGCGAGGAACAGCACATAGGCGGCGGCGACAAGGGCCGCCTGCGAGAAGAAGGCGCCGGTCAGGAAGCACAGCACCAGCGCGACTTCCAGGATCGCAGCGCACCAGGCCAGGAACAACGGAAACGGAAAGCCGGCGGCGGCGATATAGCCGGCGGTCGCCGCCATGCCCATGAATTTGAAGGTCACGGCCATCAGGAAGACGCCGGCGAAGATCAGCCGGGCGATGAGAAGGGCCGCGGTCTGCCACGGCGATTGAGTGATTTGCGACGACATGCTCGTTCTCCAGCTTTGCAGGTTGCTCGCTCCTAGGACGCGCGACGGACGCCAGGTCCGACACATCAGGCCAATTTTTCTCGAGAGGCCCGAACGGCTTCCGGCGCCGCCCGCGATTGAAACTTGTTGGTAATCACGGAAGTGCTATCGTTAGTCGGGGCTAATGCACCGGCGTGCCGGCGCAGCGATTTTGGGTGGGCTGAAATTTGCGTACAAGCGTCAGGTTTGGGGCGATATCTCATAGCGTGCGGTCGGCGACGCTGGAATGCAGCGGCTGCGGCGGCGCTGGCCAGGTCTTCCAGTGTCCGCGCTGGACGAGTTCCAACGGCCATTGCTGCCCTGCCGGTACGCACCGGCGCGGCTGCCCCGGCCTCAGCGCGGCATGCTCCGAATGTGACGGCGACCAGGCTGCCGGCGCCGACCCCATGCGGCCGTCGGCCTGATACAGGCCATCGCAGCCCAGGCCGTGTCGTCTGGTGGAACCGGCGGCGCCAATCTGTGTTATGTCGTGTTGATCGCGGGCGCCGAAGGCTGCGCGTCCCGACAACAGAAAGCGAGGCCTGAGATGGCTGACGACAAGTCGAAGACGAAACAGGACCGCAAGCAGGTCTCGAGCGAAGAGCCCTACGAGGTTGCCGCCTTTGCCCGCAAATACGGCATTCCGCCAAGCGAGGCACAGACCATCATCAAGCGCTACGGCCCATCGCGCAAAAAGCTCGACGCCCATATGGCGGCCCGCGGCTAGCGCATGTCGCCCAAAAGTGGATCTCGGTTTTGGGAGAACGACATGCATGAAGCGGGTCGTCTGAACTCGTTCGGGCGTGGCGCGCTTTAGGCCCGAAACCATTTCGCCTGGACGGCGTTGAAGATGCTGCGGGCCGTGTCAACCGGGCCTGGTGGTACGGTGAACAGGATGTCTTTTTCCCGGTTTCTCATCCTGGCCAACGAAACGGCAGACGAGCATCTGTCCCACCCGGCCCGCAGCGCCACGCATTGAGGGAGGTCGTCATGTCCGACACCATACGCAGGACCGGCAGCTGCCTGTGCGGCGGCGTGCAGTTCCAGGTCCGCGGCGCGCCGTTGCGCGTTGGCCTGTGCCACTGCAAGGACTGCCGCAAGGCCGGCGGCTCGGTCTATTCGGCCTTTGCCATCTGGCCGCGCGAGGCCTTCGAGACCACCGGCCTCGTCAGCTCCTATGGCACGCGCAGCTTTTGCCCGACCTGCGGCGGCCGCGTCGCCTGGGTCGACGACAACGAGGCCGAGGTGGCGATCGGCAGCCTCGACATCGCGCCGACCGATCTCGTGCCCGAATATGAACTGTGGACCTCCAGGCGCGAGACCTGGCTGCACGCTCTGTCCGGCACCGAACAGTTCGAGCACGACCGCCCAGCGGCGCACAACGCCGAAGCGCCGACGCCGAGATCGCTGTCGGACATCGATGCTGAGATTTGATCTCCGGGGAAGGGAACCCTGCCCTGCCGCCGACGTTACCGGATGCCTCTCACGCATGTCGCCCCGGCGACTTGCGGCAATCATGGAGACAACCGTTGAACGACAAGATGTTTCCCCGCCCCATCAGGCTGAAATTCGCGCCGGAGCGCGAGCGCATCATCCGCAGCGCCTGGGAAGGCCTGGAATGCCTCGGCGACTGGCCGGCTGGCCAGGGTCGGCGCTACCGGGCGGCGTTGCGCAGTTGCCGCGATGCGCTGGATGGCTGGACGCCGGCGGAAAAAGCGATGCGGGCGATGATCGACGCCGCGCGCGAAGCAAAACTCCTCCAGTAGTTGGAACAGGGGCCATGCCTGATCTCATTTTGCCCACACCGATGCGGATCAAGCCGCATGGGTCGGATACGATCCGCGACGTCGCCACGCTCAAGGATGCCAGCGAAATCCTGATCGACTGGCCGCAGGCCAAGCGCGGCCCGTTCTACCAGGCGGCGCGCGAGAAGGTCGAAGCCGCCCTGGAAACCAAGGCAGGTGCTGCCGAGGCACAGGAAGCGTTCGCAGCGCTCTGCAGCCACTCCGGCGTTTTGGTGCGATAGTGGTTTCACTAAAAGCAGGCGGGGCAACGTGCCTCGCCTGCTTCGTGCAAATCGGATCCTGATCACTCCGGATAATCGATCCGATTACTCCGAATAATCGATCCGATTATTCCGCCGGAAGCTCGCCCTGTACGATCGGGTGAGAAGTTTCGAAGCCAAAACTCTTCGGCGCCAGCAGAATCAAGGCAATCACGATGGCTATCGAGGCAAGCAACGTAGCAGTGGTCGCAATATCTCTCACGATAATCTCTCCAAATTCCAAGTCGTGAGAAAAACGCTCCCAAGATAACGAGGTTCCATTAGCTTGTGCGATAATACCAACGACCCGGCGTTTATTGTTTCGGCGGCTGGGGCGGCACTTCACCAGGCTTGATCACCGGCGTCTTGCCTTGGTCGGGAGCGGGCGCCGCCATGCCCTGGTCACCCGTCGGGGGTGGTTTCAGCACGCCGCCGCAGTCGTTGAGCTTGGCGGTCAAATTGCCGTCATCGGCCTGCTGTTCAGGCTGCTGTTTTGCCCCTTGCTCGGTCTGAGCCCTGCATTTGTCGGCCTGCGGCGCCTGGCTGTCGTTCTGCTGCTGGGCCGCGGCCGGCACTGCCAGCGCCAGCATAAGGCCAAATGGCATGATGGCGAGAGTTCTCATCGCTGCCTCCTTCTTTTCTTTCACGGCCGCCCGCGGCGACCTTCCTTCACAGGGACAACGCCTGTCGAAGAAAAAGGTTGGCCGTCTCGCCGGGCGGCATTGCAACCAAACCCGTTGACGGCCGTTGCGCGTGCCGGAGACGATCATGTTCGACGGTTTTCAAAGCGCGGAAATCGACACCGGCGATGTCCGCATATTCTGCCTGAGCGCCGGCGGTGGGCCGCCGCTGCTGTTGCTGCACGGCTTTCCGCAAACGCATCTGATGTGGCGCGACATCGCCCCCGTTCTGGCCAGCCGGTTCAGCGTCGTCTGCGCCGACCTGCGCGGCTATGGCCGCAGTTCCTGTCCGACGTCCACTCCGGACCACGCACCCTATGCCAAGCGTGCCATGGCCGCCGATATGAGGGGGCTGATGGAGAAGCTGGGTTTCAGCAGGTTCATGGTCGCCGGCCATGATCGCGGCGGGCGGGTCGCCTACCGCATGGCGCTCGATCATCGGGGCAGCATCGACAGGCTCGCCGTTCTCGACATCGTGCCGACAGGCGATGCCTGGGACCGGGCCGACGCCAGGCTGGCGCTGGGCTATTGGCCATGGTCGCTGCTGGCGCAGCCGGAGCCATTGCCGGAAAAGATCCTGTCCGGCGCCGCCGAGGCGATCGTCGACAATGCGCTCGACGGCTGGGGCTCGCCGCCATCGGCGTTTCCAGCCGAAGTGCGTCAGGCCTATATCGAGGCCTTGCGCGCGCCTGCCCACGCCCATGCCATCTGCGAGGAATATCGGGCGGCAGCCACGCTCGACCGCGAGCACGACCATGCCGACAAGGCAGCCGGCCGGCGCATCCGCTGCCCGCTGCTGGCGCTATGGAGCGGTCAGGGCGCATTGGCGGATTGGTATGCCGGCGAAGGCGGGCCGCTGGCGCTGTGGCGCGGCTGGGCCGACGATGTGCGTGGCCAGGCGATGCCGGGCGGGCACTTCTTTCCCGAAGAGAATCCGGCGCGCACGGCCGATCTGCTGGCCGGCTTCTTCGGTGAAACCAGTCACGGCATTTCCCGGCGATCGGAATTACCTTCGCCCTTCCTTTGATCGGGCCGAAGCCCCCTCCTTCTCCGCCTTTGCCTGACTGCCTTCATCACCGGCGGCAAGGCCGGGTCCGCGTTCGAACCGGCGCAGAAAGCCGGCAACGACCAGCACGATCAGCGTGCCGAACCCGGCCACTTGCCAAAGACCCAGTCCGCAGGCGACGCCGATCGCGCCCGCCAGCCACATGCCGGCGCCGGTCGTCAGCCCATGCACCTCGCCGCGCGAAAACATGATCGAGCCGGCGGCAAGGAAGGCGACGCCGGCGGTCACCGCCTCGACCACCCGGATCGGATCGACCTTGACCGATTCCCTCGCGAACATCGGCGCGTGCACGATCTCCACCGTCAGGATGCCGAAGGTGGCGGCGGCGACGCAGACGAGAATATGCGTGCGAAGTCCGGCCGGGCGGTTGCGCCATTCGCGTTCGAAACCGATGACCGCGCCATAGAGCGTCGCCAGCAACAGCCGCGCCGCGATGACCGGAAACGAGGTGTAGGTGGAATGGCCGAATTCCTCGAGGAGTTGTTCCATGATGTCCCCTCCGAAAGCGTGACGCCACAACGCGGCCACCGGGTCACGGTTCCTGAATCCACCGCCAGGTGCGGCAAGGATGCGGCCGTTTTGGTGTTGACGGAACGACCTTCAAGGCTCAGGACGTTTCGGTTTCAGGCAGGTCGGCGCCGAGCTCCGGAACGATGATCGAATCCAGCGGCGCCGTCAGCGACCAGCTGAGATGGCCCGGGCTGCGATCCAGCACCGCCAAGCCGTTCAGCGATTGCGGCGCGACCCGTTGCAGGACGACGGTGCCGAAGCCCTTGCGCGTGGTTTCGTCTCGCCGCCCCCCGGGCCGCTCTCCTTCACGCACCGGCATCGTCTCGTCCCAGAGCAGATGGATTTCCCGCTTGTCCGAAACGCCTTCGACGATCCGCCAGGTGATCTCGAGCCGCCCGGCCTCGCTCGCCAGCGCGCCATATTTTGAAGAGTTGGTGCCGAGCTCATGAAATGCCATGCCGAGATTTTGCACGGCGTTCGGCTGCAGGGTCAAAAGCGGTCCGGACAGCGATACCCGCGCCTCGTGGCCGAACGGCTTGAGCTGCTCCTGGGCGAGGTCGAAGAGGCTGGCGCCGGCCCATTCCGAGTTCACCAGCAGATCGTGCGACCGCGACAGCGCCATGATGCGGGAACGGATCATCTCCTCGAACTCGCGTGGATCGGTCGAGCGTTTGCTGGTCTCCCGGATCATCGAGAGGATCACCGCGAACTGGTTCTTGACGCGATGGTTCACCTCGCGGAGCAAAAGCCTGATCCGGCGCTCGCTCTCCTTGCTGGCGGTGATGTCGCGGGCGATCTTCGAGGCGCCGATGATCTCGCCGGACGCGTTCCTGATCGGCGAAATGGTCAGCGACACGGCGATGAGGCCGCCGTCCTTGCGTCGGCGGACCGTCTCATAGCTGGCCAGCAGTTCGCCTTTGCGGACCCGGCTGATGATGTCGGTCTCTTCGTCCTTGAGATGATCGGGGATGAGCATGAGCACGGACCGGCCGACGGCCTCTTCGGCGGTGTAGCCGAACATGCGTTGCGCCGCCGCGTTCCAACTGGTGATGATGCTGTTCAAATCCTTGCTGACGATGGCGTCGAAGGACGAATCGACAATCGCCGCCAGCCGCGCATCGGCGGTAATGGCGATCAAGGCATCAAAGCCCGCCAAATCTGTCACTGTCGACCCCTTCTCCCTCATGCGCGGATTGCGCGCATGGCCACCAATGCGCCGCGGTGGGTTTTGGTTGCAATCGCCTCCCAACATTCCTCCCAGGGACAGTCCAGGCAGTTCATGACTGGACCTTGCACTGGAACCTTGCGCGCTTGCGCGAGTTGCACCCGACACCCCATGGATGGCTCAATAAGGAGGCACACGATGAGCGACGGCGATCTCGACCGGGTCTGGAAGCTGATGGACAGGATCGGTTTCTGTATGCTGGCCACCCGCGAAGGCGATGACATCCGCTCGCGACCCATGGCGGCGCATGTGGTGCGCGACGAAAACGCAATCTACTTCCTCACCGATGTCGACAGCCATAAGGACGACGAGATCGAAGCCGAGCCCAATGTCGGTCTCGCCTTCGCCGATTCAGGCGGCCAGAAATATGTTTCCGTCAGCGGTCTGGCGGCGGTTTCGAACGACCGCGCCAAGATCAGGGAGTTGTGGTCGACCCCGGCCAAGGCCTGGTGGGACAGTGCCGATGACCCTTCGATCCGCGTGCTTAAAGTGACGCCGAAAGATGCCCAGTATTGGGACAGTCCCGGCACCGTGGTCAGCTATGTGAAGATGCTGGCGGCAACGGTCAGCGACAGCCGCCCGGAAATCGGTAACACCGGCAAGGTCAGGATGTAGCCGGACGGCGTCGAGGACCTCAGGCAGATGTGCGAATGCCGGTGGGGCGCAGCGAATATCGCCGGTGCGGCACACCGGTGCCGATCAGTCCGGCTTGGGAGGGTCAGGGGCATTCGGTGCTGGATCGGCGTCGGCATCCCTTTGCGGACAGTCCTCATAGCTGTGGTCGCGCCCGCCGCAGAAAGAACAGCACATGGCCTCGCGATCCCCGTTTCCGGGACGCCATTGCGGGGTTTCGTAGGGCTTCCTGCCATCCATCCCCAGCAATGCACGACGGACCATTTGGTTGCCGCTACAGACGGCCACCCGGCGGTTGCGGAACCACCCGCCGGGATGCGAGTTTCGGCCAATACATCCATTCGAGGGAACAGCCATGCCGATGCGCCGAATTGCCTTGATGACGGCAGCGATCCTGCTGGCCGCGACCGGCCTCGCCGAAGCCAGGCCGGATACCCGCACGATGAGTTGCGACCAACTCCGGCGACTGCTCCAAAGCCATCATGCCGTGGTGCTGACCACCGGCCCCAACACCTATGACCGCTATGTCAGGCAGTTCGGCAACGAATGCGACTGGCCGGAGGTGCCGATGTCGGCCTATGTCCCGACCCGTGACGGCAACTGCCCCGTCTACCGCTGCGAGGAACCTGTCACCAACTTTCCGGACTGAGACCGCGCCTCAAGTCGCTTTGCCGCCGCATTGCGTTGATCCCGGCGCGGGAACCGGCTAGGGGTGGGGGCAACTTGCATTTTCCCGCTTCGTCTAATGGTAGGACAGCGCCCTTTGAAGGCGTGAATCGTGGTTCGAGCCCATGAGCGGGAACCAGCAAGCAACCAAGCGTTCGGCTGGTTCGAAGCTGCGCGCAGACTGGCCAGCCGGCTTCAGCGTATTAGCGCGCGCTTGTATTTCACTCGAAGCAGGATCATCATCCTGGCCGACAGTGGATCGAAGGGGTGCAGCGACATGGAACTGAGTTGCTTTGACGGGGGCGTCCTTGCATCGGCGATGTCCCTGAACATCACGGCGGTTTTCATGATATTGGCCGCATTTGCCGCATTTCGGCTGGTTGCAATATCGCGCGAAGGTTCTGCCGACCAACTCCAGACGGCGTAGCCCGCAGAGAACCTCCCGTGCAGGAGAAGGCATATGGCCGCCAGAAAGGTGATAGCCGTCAAGGGCTGGTCTTGCGGCATGAGCGACGAGCTTGGCCGCGTCGTCCTGACCATCAACCCGACCGAGGGTGAGCCCATCCTGGTTTTGATGACAATTTTCCAGGCGGCAAGGATGGCCGGGGAATTGCGGGCACCGAAACTCGTCTCCATACCTCGGTGAGGCAGCGCCCCCCGGGCAAAGCGATCAAGCTCGCCGAGGCAGCCCCAACGCCCTCCCCGGCGAGCCCTGTTGCTCCGTTACGATGAACAATGGAGCAATTACTGCGTTACGGATCCGGGCGCCGTTAAGTTGCATCCGGCCTCCTGAAACCATTTCGCGGACCCCGCGTTGACCACCGGGCCGACACAGGAGACATCTCATGACCGTCAACTGCCGCATATCGATCGACAACCGGCCGGAGGCCACGGACGCCGTTTTCCAGGCGGTTCCCCGGATCGGAGAAAGCGTTGCGCTGTCGATCGACGGAACCACGCAGGATCTGCGGGTATCGCGCGTCGTGCACGTCGCCAATGGCAGCCTGGAAGGTGCCGCGATCGTCGTCGAAGTGACGACCAACATCCTCTGAATCGAGAGTTATCGTCCGCTACGCCGGCCGGCGCCGCGCAGCGACCGCTGCGGGGACCAGGCGGCTCACGCGCGGTGAACCGCTCTACTCCTTGCCGCCGTCGGAAATGCCATTGCCGTCGGCGGTTGGCAGGATGCCGAAGTCTTGCGACTTCGCCCCTTGCTCCGCCGTCAGGAAGCCATCCGCGGCAAGACCGCGCCGCAGCAATTCCCTGACGGCGGCCGAACGGCTCGGCATGCGCTTGTCGAAGCGCCAGTTTTCCAGCGCCGCCAGTTCGTCTGACGTCAGCATGATCTGCAACCGTTCCGGGCGTTCCAGTTCAGTCATCGCGCTTCCCTCGCTCTGGACCATGAATACGTCGAATGAGTGTTCAACTCATTTAACTCATAGTTAGGAAACCGCTCCTAGCGCGTCAAGACCTCGCGATGCGTGAACCGCTTCTCGTGCTCATGATGAGCCTGATGGGTGTTCGGCGTAAGACGCACACTTGCATAACTATGCTAACTGATTGATTTATTTGGATATTATTTAATTCGTGACTTGCCAAGGCGAAGTCTCTGCCGCATTGTGCGATCTGAACAGAAAACCGTTCCCTTCGGGAGGTTTCGATGCGGTATAATTACTCGGCGCGACTGCGCGATGACGTCCGTTTAGCGGTCCAGATCGCCTTCAGGAAGACCGGCATCGTCAGCATCACGGCGGTGGCGGAGCATGTAAGGGTCAGGAACCTGGCCGAAAACGTCGCCCTCGAGGACGTCGAATACCTTGTCTTCCAGGCAGCCCAGTTGATTGGCGCCGCAATTGAATTCGACGGGCTCACCAATTTCGACGGCGTAGCTGGTCTGTTCGTGGATGGGCTCGGTGGCGCCGGTGGCGAGCACGTGATCGCCCAACTCGACAGGCCTGGTCCGGCCACCCTGCAGTAGGGCAGTTCCGCCTGAACGCGCATTTGTCCCGTGCCAGTCAGGGGGCCTCCTCAAAAGGCCGCCCTGCTGTTTCTGTACCCTGGTGATGATGAGAGCTGTTCCGTCAGGCGGAGCCGGCGATTTGTGAGGCGAAGTCCCGATAGGGACGCAGCGGGCGGCCCAGAAGCGCGGTCAGCCGCTCGACGTCGCCGGCCTCGGGCAGCATGCCGTCGGTCAGGAACCGCTCGCCCATCAAGCGCATGTCGTACGCCATCCAGGCAGGCAGGAACTGCTTGAGATTCTGCTCGAAACCTTCGGTATCGTCGCCGCCGTAGCTGATCGGGCGTGCGAGCACGTCGGACCAGATGGCCGCGATATCCGTCCCGGTCAGTGTCTGCGGACCGACGAGATTGATCCGCTCCAGCGCAAGCGGCTCTGCGGATCGTTGCCGACGCAGCAGCTCGAGAGCGGCGATTTCGGCGATATCACGCACGTCGACCATGGCGAGCCCCTTGGTGCCGATCGGCATTGTGTAGGTGCCGTAGCCGGTGATGACGTCTTCGATCATCAGGTCGTTCTGGATGAAGTAGGCCGGGCGCAGGATCGTAGCCTGGAAGCCCATCTGCTCGATCATTCGCTCGACGCCGAATTTGCCGGCGAAATGCGGCACGTTCACATAGACGTCCGCATGGATCACCGAGAGATAGACGATCCGCTCGATGCCCGCCGATCGGGCGACGTTCAGCGCGACCAAAGCCTGGGTGAATTCGTCCGGCACCACGGCGTTCAAGAGGAACAGGGTGGAAACACCGGACATGGCTTTGCGCAGTGAATCGACATCGAGAAAGTCGCCTTGCGCGACCGATACGCCTGCCGGAAAGCTGGCTTTCGACGGATCGCGGACGAGAGCACGGACGTCGGCGCCGCGCTTGACGAGGTGCTCGACAACTTGGCGGCCAACATTGCCTGTGGCGCCGGTAACGAGGATGGTCATGGAATTTCTCCTGTTGGGTTGCTTGACAGGCCCAATATGTGTGGCTCACAAACAGTCAAACAGGCCGAAATTTTAGACGTACCGTCTCACTGGTGGAACACTCATGGATCTTCTGGCCCTGACCGATTTCAACCTCGTTGCCCGCCATGGGGGTTTCGGCAAAGCGGCAAGGGCCACCGGCCGGCCCAAGGCAACGCTGTCCCGGCGGGTTGGAGACTTGGAGAGCAGCCTTGACCTGCGCCTGTTTGAACGGGGTGCGCGCAACCTGAAGCTCACCGAGGAAGGGCGAGCACTCTTCGAGCGGACGGGGACCTTGCTCGCCGAACTGGACGAGACGGCCGCCGAGATCGCCTCGGGCGGCCAAAGACCCAAGGGCAGACTGCGGATCAGCGCACCTCTGCATTTTTCTCAAACCGCGATGGGAAGGATCGCCGCGGGATTTACCCTCAAGCATCCCGAGGTGAGGCTTGAGGTCACGACGGAGGACAGGGCTGTCGACATGATCGAGGAAGGTTACGACCTGGTGATCCGGGTCAATCCGAAACCCGACGAAAGCCTGGTCGGACGGGCGTTTCTCCGCGACCGCCTGGTCGTTGTGGCGAGCCCGGACCTTCCTCGTACGACCGGTGGGCAGGCCGCTCCTGGCGTTGCACGCGGCACAGGCGAACGCCAGACATGGCACGTGAAGGACCATGGTGGCCGCTCGACGATTGCGGTCGAGCCTGTCCTTGCTCTTTCGACGCTGATCATGGTGCGGGATGCGGTGCGGGCCGGCGTCGGTGTTGGACGTCTCCCAATTTCCCTGGTGAGCCACGATTTGGCTGACGGCACCCTGGTGAATTGGGGGGACATCGATGGCCCGGAGATCGCTCTTTGGACGCTCTACCCCTCCCGGCGGCTGCTCAGCGCGCGCGTGTCGGCGTTCCTGGATTTTCTGAAACAGGCCTTCCCGAATGGGACGCCGGACGAACTGGCCGCCTATATCGGCAGGTGATGCCCGGCCGCTTTCGCCGGCAAGAACCTTTATTTTTCGCGGAATGATTTCCGGCGGAACAAGTTGGGGTGACGAAAATTACCTTGTCACCTTACAAGAGGAGGACGTCGTGAAAGGCTTGCGCAGTCTCCTTGCCGAACTGTCAGCCAGCTGGCTCAAGCGCCGCAAGGCGCAGGCGCCCACTGTCGTGAACACAGTCAAATCCCGCCCCGCCCATCAGGCGCCGCGGCAACGTGCCGCCCACAAACCCAAAACACCGTCCACCCGCGACGTCTCCTCGAACATGTGAGCCGCGCGGACAAGATGGGTCGCCCAATGCCATTGGGAGGTATCGGCAACTTTCACACCGGATTGATTGGCATCGACGAAACCTTTGAGCGGCCATAGGCGTTTATCGCTTCAGCCCTATCGAGGTGGTTCCAATGCAAACGGCATGGTTCTCGAAGCCTGTGGCGGTTTCGGTCGGCGTCACCGGTTCCATCCACCATCTGTCCAACACACAGCAGGCCATTGATTTGCTCACCACACATTGGCGTGACGCAGGCAGCCCGAAGCATCAGTCCGCGCTGCGCGCCTGCCGGCGGACAACGAGCGGCGATGTCGCCCCCGACGTCGCCAGGGCGGCGCTCGTCGAGGCCGCGCGTGAAGCCCACATCCTGATCGAATAGAGTGTCGATTGAATCGGCCAACGTCGACGCGGCTGCTATAGTCGCGCATCCCCTCCTTGGAGACCCCACCATGACCCTGAACACACGCAAGCTCGGCAGCCAGGGGCTGCAGGTCTCGGCCATCGGCCTCGGCTGCATGGGCATGAGCCAGTCCTACGGCCCGCCCGACGAGGCCGAATCCATTGCCACGCTGCACCGTGCCATCGAACTCGGCTGCACCTTCCTCGACACCGCCGAGGTCTATGGCCCTTACGACAACGAAGCCCTGCTTGGCCAGGCGCTGAAGGGCAAGCGCGACCAGGTGACGATCGCCACCAAATTCGGCTTTCGCATCGAAAACGGCAAGCAGGTCGGAACCGACAGCCGGCCTGAACACATTCGAGAGGTCGTGGAAGCCTCGCTCGGCCGCCTCGGAACCGACCATATCGACCTCCTCTACCAGCATCGCGTCGACCCGGCGGTGCCGATGGAGGATGTCGCCGGGGCCGTTGGCGAACTCGTCGCGCAAGGCAAGGTGCGCTTCTTCGGCCTGTCGGAGGCGGGTGCGGCCAATATCCGCCGGGCGCATGCCGTGCATCCGGTGTCGGCCGTGCAGAGCGAGTATTCGCTGTGGGAGCGCAATCTGGAGCCGGAGATCATCCCGCTGCTTGGCGAACTCGGCATCGGCCTGGTGCCGTTCTCGCCGCTCGGCCGCGGTTTTCTCACCGGCCAGGTCAAGCGCGCGGAAGACTATCCCGACGGCGATTATCGCCGCAACGACCCGCGCTACCAGGGCGAAAACTACGACGCCAATGTCGAGGCGGCCGCCAAGGTGAGCGACATCGCCGCTGCGCGCGGCGTCAAGCCCGGCCAGGTCGCGCTGGCCTGGCTGCTGGCGAAGGGCGACGGTTTTGGCATCGACATCGTGCCGATCCCCGGCACCAAGCGCAGAAAATACCTGGAAGAGAACGTCGCCGCCGCCGCCATCAAACTCGATGCCGCCGAGATGGCCGCGCTCGACGACGCGCTCGCGCCGGGAAAAATCTCCGGCCCGCGCTACACTGAGCGGGGCATGGCGATGGTCGACCGGTAGGGACGCCTGCTCCAGCGTCCGCGACGGTCTCGCCAAGGTCGTTTCGATAGACCAGCTACCAAAAACCCAGGCGCTTCCGATAGCAGTGGGTTTCCACGGTGAACCTGCCGGCGGCATTGTCCGGCAGCCAAAGTGCGTCTTCGAAGGTGCGGCTCAAGCGCCACCCTTCGCGGGCATAAAATCTCTGCGCGCGGAGATTTCCCGCCGTGCAGAAAAGCTCGGCCTCCGCCACGCCTTGTTCGGACAAGAGATGCTCGGCGCGTGACAGCAGATCGCGGGCGGTCCCGCTTCCCCGTGCTTGCGGGCTTACATAGAGTTTCACCAGCTCCGCTCCGTTGATGGAGACGAAGCCAAGCAGTTCATCGGCTGCCGCCACATGGAATGCATCGGCGGATTGCTCCAGCCACAGCGAAAAATGCGCGGGCGTTCGGTACGCCAGGATTTCGGCCGGAACCAGATGCGCATGGGCATCATGCCAGCCCTGGTGCCACAGTTGCACGATCGTCGACCGGTCGGCTTCTTGCGCTGGGCGAATTTCAAGCATTCCTTACCGCCTGCAAAAGTCTGGGATCTGCCGCGCCAGGGTCATTTGCCGCTTCCGGCATTTCCAAGAATTACAATCCGCTGCATCATCCCTGGCTTTGCGAACATCTCAGAGCGTTCGCGCCCCATGCCTGTCCAGCGTGCTCGGGGCGTTGACCGCAAATTGCGCAGCGAAAGCCCTGATGTAAGCGGGCCGAGCTTCACCGCGCGCCACATAGGCAGCAAGGTTTTGATATTCGTCCAAAATGCCCGACATTCTTAGTCGCAGCAGCACCGATACCATCAACAGATCGCCCGCGCTGAATGCATCGTCGAGCCACTCGGCGGCGCTCAGGCGAGCCGAGAGCCTGTCGAGACAGGCGCGAACACGATCCTTCACCAATGGCAAACGCTCCTCGCTCCAGGGCTTGTCAGCTTCGAATATCTTTGCCGTCGTTAATTCGAGGATCGGCGGCTCGACTGTGTTAAGTGCGGCAAACATCCAGGTGATCGCACGCGCGCGGGCATCGCGATCGCCGGGCAGCAGGCCCGCGTGCTGCTCGGCAAGATGAAGGATGATCGAGCCGGTCTCGAACAGTGAGAGAGAACCCTCCTCATAGGTGGGGATCTGGCCAAAGGGCTGGAGTGCCAGATGGCCAGGCGCCTTCATCTCCGCGAAGGAAACAAACCGAACCTCATAAGGCTGCCCTGCTTCTTCGAGCGCCCAGCGAACGCGCGTATCGCGCGCCAGTCCCTTGCCGCGATCGGGCGATCGCTTAAATGCCGTGATGGTGATTGTCATCGCATCGTTCCTGATTGGGTGAATTCTTCGGCTCCCTATCGTGAAGACGAATGGGCCTCCCGGAAATCGACATCGGTCTGAACTATTTTCCGCAATTCGTGCCTGGCTTGTCGACCCCGACATTGCCGAAGAAGGCGAAGGCAGGGCCTAACCCGCCGCTGCCGCCGTGACCTTCTTGGACGCGGCCCGCTGTCGCCGCATGCGCCGTTTGGCGACAAGCTTGAGAGCGACCGGCGGCTCGTTTGACAGCGCGCCCAGCACGGCGTCGACCATGCCATGCGCCACGAAATCCGCGTTCATGTCACGGGCCAGTTTGTCGGCCGTCTCCTTGTCCTCAGCAGCGGCCTCCGACCAGAACACGATTCCCACCCGAAGTGCGGCCTTCGCACGCTTCAGCCGGCGAACCATAAAGCGGGCGTGCTTGACGGAATCCCGGTTCAGGAATCCGACCACGACGGTGTCAACGGTTGCGAGCTCAAGGCGGCGAATGCTGGCGGGCTCCATATCCGCAAAGCCGGCTTTCGATACCGTCGCGCCCTGGACCTCCAGCACCTGCGCCAGCATCGCGGCGGCGGCGTCGTCGAGCTCGCCACGCCCACCGGCGCAAAGCACGGACATATCCGTGCCATCGGGCAGGTCGGTCTTCTCGTCCTCCCCGTTGGGATCGCCATCGTCGCTCGCCTCTGCCGCTACGGGCGGCTCCTCCTCCTCGCCTGCCTCCTCCTGCGCGCTGTCGTCGAGATTGGCGACCAGCATCAGGGCACTGGCCGCCACCTGCCGCCTTTGCAAATCGCCCATGACGCCGCGCACACGGTCTTGTTCGCCCAGCAGAAGCGCCGGAATGGCAACCTTGTCGTAGAATTCGACCAGATATTTCTCCTCCAGCATCTCCTCGGCGTGGTCGGTGGCTTCTTCCGGATCGCCGGCCAGCAACCGCTGGTACAGGCGCGCATGGGGTTCGAGCACGGGCTCGTTGCCGAACAGAACGTCGAGGAATTCAAACTGCGGCACGTGCCGGCCCAGCACCACCAGGCAGACGGTGAGCGGTGTCGACAGGATCAGCCCGAGCGGCCCCCAAAGCCACGTCCAGAAAATCGCCGCGACGATGATCGCCAGCGGCGACAGTCCTGTCCGCGAACCGTAGAGCCAGGGTTCGATGACATTGCCGGTGATCAGCTCCATCACAACGAACAGGGCGGCCGTCCACAGCACGAGCGACCAGCCCGGCGCAACGGCCAGCGCCAGGAACAGCGGCAAAAGCATGCCTATGATGGGGCCGATATAGGGCACAAAACGCAGCGCCAGCGCCAGCAGCCCCCACAGCAGCGCATTGGGAATACCGAGGGCCCAGAGCCCGATCGCGATCGGTACGGCGTAGACGATGTTGACGACCAATTGCATCAAGAGATAGCGGCCCACCCGCTTGGCGGCATCCTGAAGCGCCTCGGTGGTCCGGTGGAGGTCGCCATAGCCGACAAGCCGGATGAAGCGGTCGCGCAGATCCTCCCGCTCGAGCAGCATGAAGATGACGACGACGATGATCAGCCCGGCCGAGCCAAGCGGGCTGATCAGCGGCCCGACGATGTTCTGCAGGACCTGGAGCGGCCTTTCGCGCGCGACGATCTCGACCGGCACCGGCTCGCGCGGCGGCTTTTCCGGGGTGGCAGCCGGCAGCGAGGGGTCCTGCCTGTCGATCTCCTGGCCGACCCGCTCGACCACCTTGCTCAGTCTGGCAAGGATCCCGCCCCCCACCCCGGTTTCCTTGAGCGAGCGGATCTTGGTCAGGATGTTGGTCTGGTAGACTGGGATGTTCTGCGCCAGTTCGCTGACCTGCGTGGCGACGATGAAGGAGAACAGGCCAAGGGCCGCGAAAGCGCCGAGCACGCTGGCAATGACGGCGGCAATCCGGGGGATACCGACCTTTTTAAGAGCTGAGACAAGCGGCGCCAGGGCGAAGGTCAGCAGCAGCGCGATCGCGATCGGCAGGAAAACCTCGCGCCCGAAATACAGTGCAGCCACTGTCGTGACGATGGCCGCCACATTGGGCAATGAGGTTCGCGGATGAAGCGCGGCCGCTGAAAGGGCGTCCCCCGGCCCATCTGCCGGAGACGCCGTGCCGTTTCGACGATTGGCCACGTGATGCCTCCCTGCCAAATGCCATGATCGGGCATATAGAGCCGACGTGCAACTTTAGCCAACGGTGAAATACACCTCACTCAACAGGCAATGATCCGGCCCGCGTCGGCCGCGCTCTCAACGCGCGGAATGGAAGTCAGGCTCGCTCGTTCGGATCAGCGCGCCGCATGCCTGGCCAGCGCGTGCTCGATCAGCACGTCGATGGTTTGGCTGTAGCCGATGCCTGATGCCGCCAGGGCCTTGGCGTACATCGAGATGTCGGTGAATCCGGGAATGGTGTTGACCTCGTTGACGAGCAGGCTGCCATCGGCGCGCAGAAAGAAATCGACGCGCGCCATGGCTTCGCAGCCAAGTGCCTGGAATGCCCGCCGCGCCATATCCCTGGCCTTCTCGGCCACATCGGCCGGGATATCGGCGGGCACCTTGACCAGCGCGCCGTCGGCATCGAGATATTTGGCTTCATAAGTGTAGAAGCCGTGCTTGCCGGCCGGAATGATCTCGCCGGGCAGCGACACCGTCAGCGACCCGTCGGCGCGCTCCAGCACCGAGAACTCGATCTCGCGGCCCTCGACGAATTCCTCGATCAACACTTTGCCGTCGTAGCGGAAAGCCGTGTCGATGGCCTGCTCGAAGCCGTCCCTGTCATTCACCTTGCTGACCCCGAAGGACGAGCCCTGGCGCGCCGGCTTGGCGAAGAACGGCAGGCCGAGTGTCCCGGCAATCTGCTGGAAGGAATGCTTGCCGTTTCGATGCACGGTGACGGAGCGGGCAACCGAAACCCCTGCCTCGCGCATCAACCGCTTTGTGACATCCTTGTCCATGGCGGCGGCCGAGGCGAGGATGCCGCAGCCGACATAGGCGACATCGGCGACCTCGGCATAGCCCTGCACCGAGCCGTCCTCGCCGAACGGCCCGTGCAGCACCGGGAACACGACGTCGATGGGAGGCAGGTCAGCTTGCGTACCATCCCGAGACACGACGACCAGCCGGCCCTTGCCGCCGGGCAGCAAGGCTACCTCTGCACCATCCTCAGATACCGGCGCCCCTGCCCCCTCATCGCCGATCGCCGCGGCGCGATCGAGTTGTTGCAGCAGCCACCTGCCGTCTCGCGAAATGGCGATCGGCACTATGTCGTAACGCGTCCGGTCGATCGCCTTCAGCACATTGGCGGCCGAAAGGCGCGACACGTCATGCTCGGCCGAACGCCCGCCATAGAGGATGGCCACTCTTGTCTTACCGGTCATCGAAATCCCTCGACTGTCAAAAAATCAAATGGCGACGGCAATGCCACGATTGGCGAAGAAGCGATCGAAATCGGCCGGCGCCAACACTGCGTCTGCCTGTGTGGCGGGGTCATGGCCGGACGGGTTGTGGAAGCGGAAACCCTGGTTGGATGCCGCCGTGACCAGCACCAGATGACCGCCCTTCGAGGGCGGCTCGCGCTCGGGCCAGCGGATCGAACTGCTGACCGACGCGATGAAGAAGCGCGTCCGCTGCATGATCGCCGGAATCTCCGCCGTCGCGACATTGGTCACCACCTCGGCCCGGAGTCCAAAAACCTCTTTCACGAAGCTGACGAAGGGCGCGTAGATCAGCCCCTTGATCGATCCCGCGTTGACGACATAGCCGCCATATAAGGTGCAGCGCCTGGCAAGCTCGATCGTCGGCACGATCTCGCCGCGGCTGGCCAGGATCATCTTCAGGCACGCCATGCCGCAGATGTTGGCCGCCCAGACCGCATACTCATCGAGAGTTTCCGCGCCCGACCCCCGCCACAGCGGATCGCGCCTGAGCGCAACATCCGCGCCGTCGGCGAGGACGTCCAGCGTCATGTCCGGCGTTTCCCACTGGCTGAAAAACGGCACGGTTTCAGGCAATGGGCTCATGCGGTCTCCTCGGGCGGGTGGCTCCATCTCGTATACGAGGATACGAGATGGATGAAAAGCCGCTTAGGCCCGTGTGGCGAGCCGTGCGCCGCCGCCTACTCGGCCTTCGTCCAACCGAAAACCAACCATGCATATTTCGATTTTTCGTCGGGTTCGACAGTGTAGGTCATCTGCATGTCGCCGTCCTTGGCGTAGATATCCAGCCTGGGCGCCGTCTCCAGCTTGAGCCACGCCGAACTCTTGCTGAAGGACCAGGTTCCGCACCAGACGCAAGGCCCCGACGTCGGATCACCCGGCTGATGAAAATTGTAGCGGCCGTCCGCCGTGATCTCCAGATAGTCGAACGCCCCGTAAAACGCCGTCACCGTCTGCTGGAATTCATTGGCGGCTGCTTCCTGTTCCGGTGTCGGCGCATCCTTCATATCGCGCGGCGGCCGGATGGCCCCACCGTTCAGTTTCCATTTGCCGACAAAATCCTTCTGGGTCGGAAGATATTCCTCCTGCGCCTGCGCCGATGAAACATAAGCAAAAGGTGATATACTTCTGAGGCCAACGGCCCCGATCGCAAATAAAAGCGTGGCGGCACAGATCGCCCTTGTTGGGTTTTGCATAAAAAATATATCTCCACGGGGGTAAGGGGAGTTTTATTGAGGATTTTGCAGCGCGCGTTGCTTCGATACCGATTCCCGCTCGCCATTTGCACGGTTAGCATCGTGGCCACCAATCTGGCAACGCAAAGCAGCCTCTCTCTCCAGCATCGCCCATGCGCCCGCGATCCCGGCCGGCTGAATATCGGCAGCTTAGAAGGTGATCTTCACCGAAGCGGCGCTGCGACTATGCGGGCCGTGATGGACGGCCTCGATGTTGTTGCCATCGGGATCGAGCAGGAAGGCGGCGTAATAGCCGGGGTGATAGGGCCGTTCGCCCGGTGCGCCATTGTCCGTGCCGCCAGCCGCCAGCCCGGCCTTATAGAAGGCGTCGACCATGGCGTGGTCCTTTGCCTGGAAAGCCAGGTGATGGCGGCCGGTGAGTTTTCCCTGTGCGGCCCGGCTGTCGGCAGTGGAGACAAACAGCTCGTCGGCCCAGAAAAAGTCGGCGCCGCTGCCGCCAATCGGGACATCGAGCGCCTGCAGGACCGCATCGTAGAAACGCCGGCTGGCCGCAAGGTCCCTGACCACCAGTTGGATGTGGTCGATGAGCCGGCCGCGATGCAATTCCTGGGTTTCCATGAAAACGCCTCCTCGTGTGGGTTCGAATTTAGGTTCGGACAGGGCGTCGTCAATGCGGATACTCCTTCCGTCCAGCAAACAAAAGGCCCGCTGGGAGGGGATCCAGCGGGCCTTTGGAAAGCATGTCTAGCCTTCAGAGTCTGAGGGGGGATCAGACCTGGTAAGAACCTTTGTTGGCCGCGGAGGTTCCACCCGAACAAAAAAATGCCAACGCCCGGTCGAAACCGCGGAATTCGAGCGGTGGAGGCGATTTCTTTCGCGAGACCACTCTCAGTTTGGAACTTTCCGCTCGCAACCGGGTTTGATGGCGCGGTGGGAGGAATTGCGATTGGATTGTTTTCAGAGGCTCGAAGCGCTTGTTGACAGCGCTGGTGTCGACAATATCGAGGAAGCAACCGCTCTGCTGCGCCGGTTCAAGGGCAGGTCGCACGAGGTCGCGGCAGCCATAGATGAGTTCATGCTCGATTTCATGACGTTGGTCTTCGTCGTCGAAAACGGCGAAGAAGGTTTCGAAAAGCCGGTCCGCAAGCTCGCTCGCACCAGGCTTTCAAAGCTTGAGCGGCTGGTGACTGTAACGGCGCAGGCAAAGCCGGCTTCCGGCGCCGGCCTATCCCTTCAGGATGGCGGCTAGCCTGGGAATGCCTTCGCTCACCGCGCGCCGGTCGGCGAGCGTGAAGGACAGCCGCAGCGTGTTGCGCCCGGTGCCGTCGGCATAAAAAGCGCTGCCCGGCACGAAGGCCACTCGCGCCTCCTTGACCGCCCGCGCCAGAAGCTCGGTGGCGTCGGCCCCTTCCGGCAGCGTCATCCAGACGAACATGCCGCCTTCCGGATGGCTCCAGGTCACGCCTTCCGGCATGTGGGCTTCCAGTGCCGAGAGCAGCCCGTCGCGGCGCTCGCGATAGGCGCTGATGAGTTTTTCCACCTGGCCGTCGAACACGGCTTCGGCGACGCGATGCATCACCACCTGGTTGATCGACGGGCTGTGCAGGTCGGAGGCCTGCTTCATCAGCACCAGCTTCTCGACGATATGGCGCGGCGCGCACACCCAACCGACCCGCATGCCCGGCGACAGTATCTTCGAGAACGAGCCGCAATAGAGCGTGCGCGCCTTGTCGATACCGCCGGACCTGATGCAATCGAGCGCCAGGATCGGCGGCTCGCCCTCGCCGTCATAGCGCAGCGCGCGGTAGGCGGCATCCTCGATCACGGCGATGTCGAGTTCGCCGGCAAGGTCGAGCACCGCCTCGCGCTGCTCACGGTTCAGCGTGTTGCCGGTCGGGTTGGCGAAATCAGGCACCAGATAGGCGAATTTGGCCTTGCCGCCATTCGCCGCCGCCGCCGCGCGATAAGCGTCGGGCGTCATGTTGCCGCCGGCCGGGGTCAGCCGGTCGTAGCGCGGCTCATAGGCGTTGAAAGCCTGCAGCGCGCCCAGATAGGTCGGCCACGTCACCAGCGCGGTATCGCCCGGCGACAGGAACAGTTTGCCGAGATAGTCCAGCGCCTGCTGCGAGCCGGAGGTGATGAAGATATTGGCCTCGTCACAGGCGACGCCAAGCTTGCCCATCTGCCCGGCGAGCCAGCGCCGCAACGGCAGATAGCCTTCCGAGACCTGGTACTGCAGCGCCGCACCCGCCTCCGCGCCGCCGAGCACCGAAGCATAGGCGTCGCGGATCGCCTCGGCCGGGAACAGTGCCGTATCGGGAATACCGCCGGCGAACGAGATGATGTCCGGCTGGTCGAGCAGCTTCAGGAGTTCGCGGATTTCGGACGCTTTCATGCGCGACGAGCGCGAAGCCAACAGGTTCATAAGGGTCACGACACGCCTCCCCAGACGCTGCAATATAGGTCAACTTGACTGACCTATATCCCCTCTTGGTCGCGAGTTGAAGTATGCCTGAACGATTTCCCGAATGCGCCAGCGGTGGCGCGATGCTCGAACGCCGCGAGCAGTTCCACAAAAAGTGTGCAGCCGCCCGCCTATAGGCTCTTCTTGTAGCCGAGATGGCTGCCGGTGAAGCCGAGGCTTTCGTAAAAGCGGTGCGCGTCCGCCCGCCCCTTGTCGGTGGTCAGCTGGACGAGGCTGCAGCTCCGCGCCCGGCACGCGTCGATCGCCCATTCGATCATCAGCCTGCCGACGCCCCCCGAGCGCCGGTGGCCGGCAACCCGAACCGCCTCGATCTGCCCGCGCCACGCGCCCTTGCGCGACAGGCCCGCAAGGAAAGATATCTGCAAGGTGCCGATCACCTCGCCGCCATCGACGGCCACCACCAGCAACTGATTGGGATCGGCGTCGATGGCGTTGAAAGCGTCGATATAGCCTTGTGCCAGCGGCAAGGAGGCATCCTCGCGGCCGGCGCCAAGCGGATCGTCGGCCAGCATCGCGACGATATCAGGCAGGTCGGAGGCTTGCGCCTTGCGGAAGGTGATATCAGTCATCCGGCAGACTTAAGGTGCGGTGCTGGCTGCAGCAAGGCGCTTCGGTTGGCAGTGGGGCGCCGCCCCTCATTGTCCTGCCGGACATTTCTCCCCGTATAGTGACGGGGAGAAAGGGGCCAGCCGCAACGTCGGCGCTCTTTCTGTGACGCTGGCGATTGGCGAAATTATCGGTGACAGCGTCCTTCTCCCCGTCACTATACGGGGAGAAGATGCCGGCAGGCAGATGAGGGGCAGCGCCGACTTCGCAGGCTACACCTCGCCCTCATACGCCAGCTGCGCCTGGGTCAGGGCCGCATCTAACCTTTCGCCCTCCGCGTAGCCAGCCAGATTCTGCGGCCGCTCCACACCGGGCAGCAGCCTCGGACACGGCTCGGCGGCGCCAACCACCATCCGCACCGGGATGACGCCGGCCCAAACCGGATGCCCGTAATCCTCCTCGTCGTCTGCGACCCCCTTGGCGCGCACCTTCGACGACGCTTCTTCGATGCGCATGCCGATCACCGTCGTCGCCTTGGCCTCCTGCATCGAGATCGGCCGCAGGGTCTCGCTCCGGCCGGGGTAGAAGCGGTCGACGACGCCGGCCAGCGCCTTCAGTTTCTCATCAGGCTCATCGATGATCCGCGCCGTGCCGAAACACATCGCCGAGCGGTAATTGGCGGAATGGTTGAAGCCCGAGCGCGCCAGCACCAGCCCGTCGAGATGCGACACCGTGAGACACGCCGGCGTGCCGCCGCGCAGATTGCGGAGCATGCGGCTGGCCGACGAGCCGTGCCAGTAGAGCATGTCGTCCTCGCGCCAGTGGATGGTCGGCGTGCAATAGGGCTGGCCGTCGAACGTATAGGCGACATGGCACAGCAGCCCGGCATCCAGCACCGCGAAGACTGCCGCATGGTCGTAGCTGCCGCGCTCGTGCAGGCGCTTGACGCGGTTGCGGCTGGTGGTCGGAAAGCTGGCTGGCGTGTCGTTCACGGCTTGCATCCTTGGTTGTTGTCTGCCAACCATGCGCCATGACATTGGTTGATAAAAGAACCAATCCGATGAAGAAAAAACAGACCAATTTGCCGGATTGGTCGGCGCTGATCCCGGTCCTGCCGGGCGACGGCCCGCGCAGCCGCGAACTATATGCGGCGCTGCGGCGGCTGATCGAGACCGGCGCGCTGGCCGCCGGGGCGAAACTGCCGACCACCCGGGATCTCGCACAGCGCTTCGGCCTGTCGCGTTCGGCGGCGGTCGCCTGTTTCGAAATCCTGATCTCGGAGGGGTTTGCGATTGCCAGGGTCGGCGCCGGCACCTTCGTCGCGCCTGACGTGCCGCATCTGCCGACAGCACTGGTCAAGCCGCGTCCGCCGGAGATCGACGCGGCGACCTCGCTGCCTTGCGGCCTTGGCGTGGCGGTGTCGGATCCGCGCACGCTCGATATGTTTCGCATCCTGTTGTCGCGCCACCTCGCCCGCCCCGGGCCGGAGCATTTCCGCTATGGCGATCCGCGCGGCGGGCTTGGCCTGCGCACCGCGATCGCAACCTATCTCCGAACCGCACGCGGCGTGCGCTGCGATGCCGGCCAGATCGTGCTGACTTCGGGCACGCAGCAGGGGCTGGATCTTCTGGTGCGCGCCGCGCTCAGCCCCAGCGATGCCGTCTGGATCGAAAACCCCTGTTACCCGATGGCGCAGGCCGTGCTGGCCGGCAGCGGCGCCAGGGTTTTTGGGGTACCGGTCGACGCGGAAGGGCTCGATCCCGAGATCGGCGAAAGCCTGTGCTCCAAGGCGCGCGCGGCCTATGTCACGCCCTCGCATCAATATCCGCTCGGCGTGACGATGACGATGCGCCGCCGTCTCGCTTTGCTCGACTGGGCACGGCGCAACGATGCCTGGATCATCGAGGACGACTACGACAGCGAGTTCCGCTATGCCGGCCCACCGCTGACCTCGCTGCAGGGCATGGACGGTTCAGGCCGTGTCGCCTATCTCGGCACCTTCTCGAAGATCCTCTTCCCCGGCCTGCGCATCGGCTATGTCGTGGTGCCCGAAGCGCTGCTCGATGCCGTGATGGCGGTCAGGGCGCGCTCCGACCGCTTCCCCTCGACGCTGGCCGAAGGCGTGCTGACCGACCTGTTGAACGAAGGCCATTTCGCCGCCCATCTCAGGCGCGTGCGCCGCCGGGTGCAAGCCGCGCGCGACGTGCTGGTCGCCGGCCTCGAGGCGCATTGCGGCGATGCCCTCGAAGTAACCGTGCCCGAACAGGGGTTGCATTTGATGGCGACGCTGAAGCGCGCCGGGCCTGACACCGCGATCGTCGAGGCGGCGAAGGCGGCGGGTGTCGGCGCCAGGGCCTTGTCCTCGATGTTCATCGGCGGGGCGCCCCGGCAAGGTCTGGTGCTGGGTTTTTCGGGGTTTTCGGATGAGAAATTGATGGCCGCGACGGCGCGACTGGGTGGGGTGGTTCGGCAGCAAGCCCGGTGAGCCAACGAGAACCGCCTCATTGGTGCGCCGGCATCGAACTGTAGAGCCCCTCAATCCCCATCCGCTGCCCCGGCCTTGCCGCACTGCGCCAGCACCTTGCCGATGGCCGCGCTCGACCCCTTTAGTGGAAAGCTGATCTCGCCATATTTGGCCGAACTGACCGACACATCGCCTTTGCCGCGCAACAGGTCGAGCAGCGGGTCTGCTTTCGCCAGATTGACCACGAAGTAGTTGTACATGGCCTCCAGCTGAAGCGCCTTCGCCACCGTCTTGCCGTCGGCCTTGAACGCGAACGAACCGCTGATGCCAGGTTCCAGCTGCTGGCCGGTGGCACCGAGATCGTAGCTCAGCACCGGCGTGTCGAAACAGGTGAGCATCAGATGCGCATCGCCTTTCGGCCCGCCGCAGACCGAAGCCGTCAGCACGCTACCGCCCTCGTCTTCCTCCATCTTGGCGCTCCAGCCACCGCACGACGCTGCAAACGCCGGCTGCGCGGCCTGCACGACGGCCAAGGCACCAGCGACGATGAGATGTGCAACTCTCATGACTCCCCCAATTGACTGCCTCCAGGGCATTTGCAGCGCCCGTCGGCAGCATATAGGAAAAGCGATCCGATGGCATGCCCGTTGCGGCAACCAGTCCTGTTTCGCGGAGAGTTGGATTGAAAGCCTGCGTTCGCCTGTGTCTGTCCTTTGCCGCCCTGCTGGCCTCGCCGCTCATCGCTCATGCCGAGTGGAAGCCGGTCGAGAAGATCGAGCCCTACGCGATCTCGGGCCGGTCCGGCGCCGAACTCTACCGCTCGATCGGCGAGAAAGGGCCAAAGCTCGGCATTGCCCGTGCCATCGCCTACACCAATTTCAAGCTGACCTGGGGGTTAAGGGACTACAGGCCCAGGGGCAAGGACTGCGTGCTGACGGCCGGGCGGCCGAAGCTGATCGTCACCTACACTCTACCAGAACCCTCCGGCTCCCTGCCTCCCGCCGTCCAGAAGAACTGGGAAACCTTCATCGCCGGCGTTGCCGCCCATGAGAAGGTGCATGGCGCCAGCATGGTCCAGATGGTCCACGACATCCAAGCCGCGACGAACGGCCTGACCGTCGTCGACGATCCCAAATGCAGCAAGACCAGGGCCGAGGTGGTCCGTCGGCTCGACGCGATCTCGAAGGCGCGGGTGCTGGCAAGCCGCGATTTCGACCGCGTCGAATTCGGCAACGGCGGCAATCTGCAGAAACTGGTCTTTTCCCTCGTCACCGGCCCGTGACCACCTCATCGCGGTTCCTTCGGAATCCGCCCATCAAGCCTCGGAAACGAGTCCCGCTAGAAGATCTAGACCTTCCGGCCAGTCTCCCAACCCGCTCTCGGCATTGATGTGGCCGGCAGGGCCGATGATGGCCATGCGGCTGCCCCATTGCGTCGCCCTCGCCTCGGCATAGTCCGGCGCGCCATACGGATCGCTGGTGCTGGTCACCACCAGCGAGGCAAAGCGCAGCCGGCCTTCCGGAATCTTGGCGAAAGCCCTGCCATATCCAGGGAAGACAACTGACGTCGGATCGGGAACGGCGACCAGCAACGCTGCCTTGACCGGGCGCCGCGAAATCTTCTGCCAGTGCGCGATCAGCAGGCAGGACAGGCTGTGCGCGACCAGCACCGGTGGCTCTGGTGTCTCGATCACTGCAGCCTCCAGCGCCGCCAGCCAATCGGTGAAATCGGGCAGGTCCCAACTTGACGGTTGGAACCGCCGCATCGCCGGATTGGCGCTTTCCCAGCGCGATTGCCAATGCGCCGGGCTGGAACCGCCACTGCCGGGCAGGATGATGAAATGCGTCATGTCGCCTTGCTCCTATCGATCAATGGGGCATGGTGGCGTCTTGCCGCTCCACCGAAAATGGGAAATTATCGGAAAAGCAGCAACATTTCCGATAGATTCAAGGTGACCTTGAAAAATAGCGATGAGCGCGCGCCGCTCGATCCGACCGACATCGCGATTGTCGAAGCCATGCAGGAGAACGGCCGCATCGGCATGTCCGAGCTTGGCCGCCGGGTCGGCCTGTCGCAGCCGGCAACCTCGGAGCGGGTGAAACGGCTGGAGGAGCGCGGCATCATTGCCGGCTACACCGCAGTGATCGATCCGGCGGCCCTCGGCCTCGGCATGATGGCGATCATCCGGGTGCGCACCACGCACGAGCACATCCGCCTCTGCCTGAAGCAGTTTGCCGAGATGCCGCAAATCACCGAGGTTCACCGGCTGACAGGCGAGGACTGCTTCATCCTGAAAGTGATCGTCCCCTCGCCAGCGCAACTTGAAACCATCGTCGACGCGGTGGCGCGCCATGGAGCAGTCACCACGGCTTTGGTGCTGCGCAGCGAGACACCGAAGCCGATCGGCCGCGATCTGATCAGACGATCAGGCTATTAGAGCAGATATTTCGCCAGACAGAGGAAATGGATGCGAGCGCACTCACCGCGTGTCCGCACTCGCCCGCAGCTCCGCGCGCTTCTCGTCCGATACCACTGCCAGATCCAGCACCTTCTGCAATTCGGCCGCGTGGCGGAATGACGGTTCGGCCTGGACGCCGGATCGCACCGCGTCAGTGAAACGCTGGTAGTTGGTAGCCACCATGCCGGGGTCGAGCTCGTTCCATATGGCGTTCTCGACGTTGTCGCCGATGCAGGCCTTGAGCGCCGAGCCGTCGAGATTGTGCACGACTTCGATGCCGCCTCTGTCGCCATAGATGCGCAGGCGCAGCTCGTTGAGATGGCCTGTTGCCCAGCGGCTGGCATGCACCACGCCGAAGGCGCCGTTGGAAAAATCCAGCGTCATGGCGAAGCTGTCATTGGCGTCGAGCCCGTAGTCGCCGATGCGGTTGCCGGGCGCCTTGTCGAAGGCGCGCAGCCGGCAGAAGACATGGTCGATGTCGACCGCGGCGCCATAGCTGGCGAAATCGAGGATGTGGATGCCGACATCGCCAAGCACGCCATTCGAGCCGTGGCCGCGCGACAGGCGCCACAGCCATTTCGGATCGGTGCGCCAGTCGCCCCAGAATTTCGACACCAGCCAACTTTGCAGATAGGACGCCTCGACATGCCTGACCATGCCGATTTCGCCCGCCAGCACCATCTGGCGAGCCTTCTGCAGCGCGGCGACATTGCGATAGGTCAGGTTCACCATGTTGACGATGCCGGCAGCCTCGGCGGCATCGGCCATCTCGGTCGCCTTGGCGAAGTCTTCGGCCAGCGGCTTCTCGCACAGCACCGGCTTGCCGGCGGCGATCAGCGCCATGGTGGTCGGGTGGTGGATGCGGTCTGGCGTGACATTGGCCACCGCGTCGAACTCGCCCCATGCCAGCGCCTCATCCAGCGCGGTAAAGCGGTTGGGAATGTCAAAGCTGTCGGCGAACTCGCCGACCCGTGCCGGATCGACATCGACCGCGCCGACAATGTCGACGCCGTCGATGGCGATGAAGCGCCGCGCATGTTCCTGCGCCATCCAGCCGGTGCCGAGTATCAAAAGCCGCATTCTTTGCTCCTTGGGGTGAGATGCCGGAATCCCCCTCCCGGTCGACGCCCTCAAATAGCGCGGATAATGCCGCCGTCGACCCGGATGTTCTGGCCGGTGATATAGCCGGCGCCTTCCGAAGCCAGGAAGGCGATGGTCGCGGCGATCTCTTCCGAGGTGCCGTAGCGCTGCATCGGCACGCTGTCGCGGCGCTCCTCGGTGGCCGGCAGGCTGTCGATCCAGCCGGGCAGCACATTGTTCATGCGCACATTGTCGGCTGCATAAGTGTTGGCGAAGATCTTGGTGTAGGCGGCAAGCCCGGCGCGGAACACGGCGGACGTCGGGAACATCGGGCTCGGCTCGACCACCCAGGCGGTCGAGATGTTGATGATGGCGCCGCCCTTCTGCTTGACCATCTGCGGCGCCACGATGCGCACCGGACGGATGACGTTCAGCAGATAGACATCCATGCCGGTGTGCCATTGCTCGTCGGTGATTTCGAGGATCGGCGCGCGCGGCCCGTGGCCGCCGCTGTTGACCAGCACGTCTATGCGGCCAAAGCGCTCCAGCGTCAGGTCGACGAGGCGCTGCAAATCTTCATTGGATTGGTTGGAGCCGGTGACACCGAGCCCGCCCAGCTCCTTGGCCAGCGCCTCGCCCTTGCCCGAGGAGGACAGGATGGCGATCTTGAAGCCGTCCGCCGCCAGCCGCTTCGCCGCCGCCGCACCCATGCCGCTGCCGCCGGCCACGACGATAGCTACTTTTTCTACACTCATCGGATTTTCCTCTCAGGGTTGGCGGGCACCGCAAGCGGTGTTTTCGGGAGTTGAACGTCGATATAGCTGGTTTTCCCCACCGGTTCGAACCAGAATGCTTGAAATCAACCTGTAGAAAAACTCCTGCATGCCCGAAGCCTTCCTCAGCCTGCCGCCATTGAATGCGCTGCGCGCCTTCGAAGCCTCGGCGCGCCATCTCAACTTCCGCATCGCGGCCGAGGAGCTGAACGTCACGCAAGGGGCGGTCGCCCAGCACATTCGCGGGTTGGAAGCCGATCTCGGCACAAAACTGTTCGAGCGGCTGCCGCGCGGCCTGGCGCTGACCGATGAGGGCCGCGCCTATGTGCCCAACATCCGCCGCGCCTTCGACCTGATCTCCGAGGCGACGCTGCTGTTGCGTCCCGAACCGGCGCGGCTGACGATCAGCGTGACGCCGAGCTTCGCCACCAAATGGCTGATCCCGAGGCTGCACGACTTCGTCGCGCACAACCCGCTTGTCGACCTGCGCGTTCTGGCCAGCGAGAGCCTGTCGAGCTTCCAGGCCGAGGGCGTCGACATCGCGGTCAGGCAAGGTCGCCCGCCCTTCGGCGCTGGGCTGATCGTCGACCTGTTGTTTCCCCAGCAGATCATCGCCGTCTGCAGCCCTGCCTTGCTGCCGGCCGGCACGGTCCAGATCGCGGCCACCGAAATCCAGCACCACGTCCTGCTGCACGATGCCCACAATCTGTGGCCGGAATTCATGGAAAAGGCGGTCGGCCTGAAGATGACGACCGAACTGAAACGGATGCGCTTCAACCAGACCGGCCTCGCCATCGATGCAGCCATCGCCGGCCAGGGCATTGCGCTGGCCAGCCGCTTCCTCGTCGCCGCTGATCTCGCCACGGGCCGCCTGGTTCAGCCCGTCAGCGGCGAAATGCGCGGCACGCAGGATTTTTATGTCGTGATGCCGAGAAAGCAGCGGCACCCGGAGCCGACGCAAGCGGTGCGGCAATGGCTGCTGGATGCGGGGGAACGGCCGCCGGTCTAGATCGGCAGCAGGGCGTCGGGCTTCACATTGGCGATCGAGGCGTAGGTGTGCGTTTCCCGCACCCCGGGCAGCGGCAGGATGACGCGCTGCAAAAAATCCTGGAACATCGCCATGTCGGCGATGCGCGCCTTGACCAGATAGTCGAAGCCGCCGACCACCATGTGGCATTCGATGATCTCGGGCGCCCGCAGAACCGCCTCGGCGAAGCGGTCGAAGACATGCGGCGCCGTGTGGTCGAGCCGCACCTCGATGAAGACGAGCTGCGCCTGCCCGATCCGAGCAGGATCGAGCACCGCGCGCACGGCGCGGATGAAGCCTTCGGCGAACAGCCGCTTGACGCGCTGCGTCGCCCCGGTTGGCGACAGGCCGACCCGCCGCGCCAGATCGAGCGTCGTGCGGCGGCCGTCCTCCTGCAACAAACGCAGCAGCGAGCGGTCGATACGGTCGAGATCGTCCATTTCAGTATTCACGCTTTTTGAGCCAGGAGAAGCGTGATAGTCACGCCAAAATTGCAAAAGTAGTATATTTCATCACGCTGTTAGGTGGCAATACCGTTGACGGGCAACGCAACCTGATCAAGGCAACACCCATGACATCAGCCCTATCGATTTCCCGCACCGCCCAGGCCAAGGGCGACACGCCGGTACTCATCCTGAGCGAGGCCGAGTTGAAAACCTGCCTCGACCTGCGCCAGCTTCTCGACGCGCTCGCCGGCGGCTTCAAGGCGCTGTCCGGCGGCAAGGTGGTCAGTCCGGCGCGGCCGCAGCTCGACATTCCGCAGGCCGGCTATTCGCTAGCCATGCCGGCCTGGACGGCGGGCATGCATCTGACGGTGAAGATCGTCAACGTGTTCGAGGGCAACGTCGCCAAAGGCATCCCCAGCCACCTCGCCACCATCCATCTGTTCGACCCGCAGACGGGCATGCCGGTCTGCGTCATGGACGGCACCTACATCACCGCCGTGCGCACCTCCGGCTCGGCCGTGCTGTCGGTGCGCGAACTCGCCCGCCGCGACGCCAGGGTCGCGACAGTGGTCGGCGCCGGCGTGCAGGCCGGCCAGCATCTCAATCTTCTGCCGCTGGTCCGCGACTTCGCCGAAATCCGCGTCGTCTCGAAGGAGTTTGTCGATGCGCAGGCGCTCGCCGCGCAACATCCCGGCGTCGTCGCCCTCGCCGATATCGAGGCCGCGGTGCGCTCGTCCGACGTCGTCTGTATGGCAACGCATTCCTACCAGCCGGTGATCTCGGCCGACTGGATACGGCCCGGCACCCATGTCTCCTCGGTCGGTGTCGCCCCGCCCGGAGGCGAACTGCCGGTCGAGCTTATCGGCAGTGCCAGCCTGTTCGTCGAGACCAGGGAGGCCTTTGCCCCGACGCCGGTCGGCTCCTGCGAACTCGCTGACCTCGATCCGCAAACCGGAACCGAGCTCGGCGAAATGCTGCTCGGGCGGCGGCCGGGACGCGTCAGCGCCGACCAGGTCACCGTCTACAAGGCCATGGGGGTCGCCATGGAGGACATGGTGGCGGCCGATCTCGCCTATCGCGAGGCGGTTCGGCGGGGAATGGGGCGTGTGGTTGCGATGTAGTGGGGCCTCAATTGTCGAAGCCAGCGCCGCCCGTCAATAGGATCGTCCTTCTCCCCGTTTACAGCAGGGCTATCGCATATGGATTCTTGCGAAGAAGAACCCCCACCCTAACCCTGCTCAAGGGGGAGGGAACGCTGCCGCGTGCCTTTAATTCTTCTTGGCGCCGAAAAGACAGGCGATTCTCCTGGGTCAGCGCCAACGGAAGTCTCCCTCCCCCTTGTGGGGAGGGGTTAGGGGTGGGGGTCCGTGCCGGGCAGACATCTCAGGAATTCCATGTGCGATAGCCCTGCCCTTGCGGGGAGAAGATGGCGGCAGCCAGATGAGGGGCGGCGCAAACGTCGGGATGTTCGGGCGACCGTCCCTACCCCTCCACCGTCTCCAGCACGCTCAGCAGCGTGCCTTCCATGTCAGGCTCGTCGCCGGAGCAGACGCACAGCATCTCGGCGTCGCCCTCGCCCACCGAAAGATAGGCATGGCCCATGGTGGAATCGATGTAGACGCTTTCGCCCTGTTTCAGCCGCACCGGCGCGTACTGGTCGGTGTGCAGTTCGATCTCGCCCTTGAGCACGATCAAAAATTCCTCGCCGGCATGCCTGGTCAGCGGGCCAAATTCCTGCGGCGTGCGGGCGCGTGCATAGGCGTGGATCGGCACCATGCGCTTGCGCACCAGATCGGTGGCCAGATAGCGGTAGTCGTAGTTGCGGGTCAGCTGGCGCAGCGTGTTGGACTGCGAGGTCACCGAACGACGGGTGCGCGCGGCCGGCTGCTTGCGGTCGCCGCTGAGCAGCTCGGTGACATGGATGCCCAGCCCCTCGCAGATCTGCAGCAGCTTGTCGTAGCTCAACGACATCTGGTCGTTCTCGACTTTGGACAGCGTCGACACCGCGACGCCGGTCAGCGTGCTGACCTCCTGCAAGGTCCAGCCATGCTTTTTCCTTAAGCCGCGCAGACAATCACCGAGGTTCGGTTGCTCCGACATCGTCAGCTCCGTTGCGCGGCCCATCGAGCCGCCAGTCCACCCTAGGTAGTCCAACTCTCTGCCGCCATCAACAACATCAACAATTTTCTTATACGCTAAATATTGACTGGATACGAAATTATTTCTACCCCTAGGGCATGCAGTCCAAGTCTCTCCAAAAAATCGTCGTCATCGGCGGCGGCATTGCCGGCCTTTCGCTGGCGGCGGCCGTGCAGCCCTGGGCCGAGGTCACAGTGCTCGAGCGCGAGCCGCATCTCGGCTATCACGCCAGCGGCCGCTCCGCGGCGCTGTTTTCCGAAACCTATGGCAATGCGCTGGTGCGGGCGCTGTCGCTGGCCAGCCGACAGGCGATCATCAATGGCGGCTTCGCCGCCCACCGGCGCGGCGCGCTGCATGTCGGCGGTGTCGAAGACAGTGCAGCGGTCGACCGCATGGCGGCCGAGATGCAGGCGCTGGTGCCAAGCGTGCGCCGCCTGTCAGCAACAGAAGTCACCGCGCTGGTGCCGGTCATCGCCACGGCAACCACCTGCGGCGGCGTGCATGAACCCGGCGCGCTCGATGTCGACACGGGAAAGATGCTTGCTGCTTCAGCCTCCGCGCTCAAGGCCGGCGGCGGCGTGATCCGCACCGGCGAGGAAGTGCTGGAGATTTCCCGCGTCGCAAACGGCTTCAGCGTCATCACCAGTGCCGGCGCCTACCAGGCCGACATCGTCGTCGACGCCGCTGGCGCCTGGGTCGATGTCGTCGCCGGGCTGGCCGGTCTCTCCGATCTCGGCTTCCGGCCGAAGCGCCGCACCGCCTTCCTGTTCGATCCGCCCGCCGGCACGGACATCAGCGCCTGGCCGCTAGTGGTCGATTTGCATGAACAATTCTACTTCAAGCCCGATGCCGGCAGACTGATCGGCTCGCTGGCCGACGAGACCGATTCCGAACCCTGCGACGCCTATCCGGAAGACATCGACGTCGCCATCGCCGTCGACCGCATCGAACAGGCGACGTCGCTGCGCATCGGCCGTCCGTCGACGCCCTGGGCGGGCCTGCGCACCTTTTCGCCTGACCGCACGCCGGTCATCGGTTTCGACCCTCGCCTGCCCGGCTTCTTCTGGCTTGGCGGCCAGGGCGGCTACGGTTTCCAGGTGTCGCTGACGCTGGCGCGGCTGGGCTCGGTGCTGCTGCGCGGCCAGCCGCTGCCGGACGATCTCACGGCACGCGGTATCACGTCCGCCGCGCTTGCGCCCAACCGTTTCATCCCCCCGGCGGCGACGCCATGAACTTCACCGGCCTGCCCTTCCCTCAACCCGTAAAGTGTCATCAGGAGCGTTTGCGATGAAATCCGTTCTGCGCGCAGTCCTTACCTCGTCCCTGCTGGCCTCGTCCGTCCTTCTTGGCGGACAGGCCTACGCCAAAACCTTGGTCTATTGCTCGGAAGCCAATCCCGAGACCTTCAACCCGGCGATCGGCACGGCGGACTCCACCATGGATGCCGCCGCCAAGACGATCTTCAACCGGCTGGTCGAGTTCAAGCCTGGCACGACCGAGGTCGGGCCGGCGCTGGCCGAAAGCTGGGAGGTCTCAGCCGAAGGCAAGATCTACACCTTCCACCTACGCCACGGCGTGAAATTCCAGTCGAACGACCACTTTACACCGTCGCGCGAGTTTAATGCCGACGACGTGCTGTACACTTTCAACCGCCAGCGCGACGCCAGAAATCCCTACCACAAGCTCGGCGGCGGCGCTTACGAGTATTTCAATGCGTTGGGCATGGGCACGCTCATCGACAGAATAGACAAGGTCGACGACTACACCGTGCGCTTCACGCTGACGGCTGCCAATGTCACCTTCCTGCCCGGCATTGCGCTCGACTATCTCTCTATCCTGTCGTTGGAGCAGACCGAAAAGATGGTCGCCGCCGGCACGCCGGAACTGATCGATAGCGAGCCCGTCGGCACCGGCCCGTTCGTGCTGCAGGCCTATGTCCCCGACAGCCAGATCCGCTACGCCGCCAACAAGGATTATTGGCGCGGCATGCCGAAGATCGACACTCTGGTCTTCGCCGTTACGCCCGAACCGACCACGCGCGTCGAGCGTCTCAAGGCCAATGAGTGCCAGGTCGCCGCCCCGCCCCCGCCAAGCGCCGTCGCCGATTTGCGCACCGATCCCGACATCACCGTGCTCGACCTCAAGGGCCAGAACATCGGCATTCTCGGCTTCAATGTCGAACATCAGCCGCTCGGCGATGCGCGCGTGCGCATGGCGCTGGCCAAGGCCGTCGACCGCAAGGCGATCGTCGACGCCGTCTATGCCGGCGCCGGCACGGTCGCCGGCAGCGTCGTGCCGCCGGCGCAGATCGGCGCCGTCACCGATGCCGGCATCGACTATGACCCGGATGGCGCGAAGGCGCTGCTGAAGGAAGCCGGCCACGAGAGCGACCTGAAAATCAGCCTGTGGGCGATGCCGGTATCGCGGCCGTACAATCCCAATGCCAAGCGCATGGCCGAGATGATCCAGGCCGACTGGGCGAAAGTCGGCGTCAAGGCCGAGATCGTCAGCTTTGAATGGGGCGAATATCTCAAGCGCACCGCGGCGGGCGAACAGGACGCCTATCTGCTCGGCGGCAGCAGCGACAATGGCGACCCCGACAACATGCTGAGCTACCTGCTGTCCTGCGACGGCGTGAAGGGCGGCTCCAACCGCTCGCGCTGGTGCGATCCGGCCTTCGAGAAGCTGCTGCAGGACGGCCGCGTCGCCGCCGATCCGAAACAGCGCGCCGACATCTATGCCAGGGCGCAAGCGATCCTGAAGGTTGAGGTGCCGGTGGCGCCGATCGCCCATTCGGTGGTGGCGATCCCGATCCGCAAGAGCGTGCTCAACTACGTGCTCGACCCCTTCGGCCGGCAGAACTTTGCCGCTGTCGATATGGCGGAGTGAAGCTTGGCGACCCTGCCCTCAGGCTCGGCCCGAGGACGCACCGACATCATCTATGAAACCAGCAATTTAGCGGCGAAAGCAGAATCCATGCGTGAAGACCTGAACGCCCTCCTCAAGACCTATCTCACCGATGGCGCGGTAGGCGCATCACTCGCATACTCCACTGGCGCCGCACCAACCACCCTGACCGCCGGCCTCGCCGACCGGGAGCATGGCATTGCCGTCTCGCCTGAACGCCTGTTCAAGATCGGCAGCTGCACCAAGACCTTCGTTGCCGCGGCCCTGGCCAAGCTCGCCCAGGACGGCAAGCTCGATCTCGGAGCGCCGATCTCCGGCTGGTTTCCCTACCTGCCGGAAGCAAAAGACATTTCGGTGCGCCAGTTGATCAACCACCGCAGCGGCCTGCCGGAGTTCGAATATTACATTCCGATGGATCCGAGCCGGCAATGGACGCCGCGGCAACTGGTCGACATCGCCTTCGCTTCCGACAAGCAGAAGGCGCCGGGCGGACCCGCCGTCTACAACAACACCGGCTATGTGCTGGCCGGCATGGTGATCGAGGCCGTTTCCGGCCAGTCGCTGGGCGGCTATGTCAGAAGCGCTGTTCTGCAACCGCTCGGCCTGAAAAACACCTGGTCGCCGGCCACCGAAGCCTTCCCGGAGAAATCGATGGTGCGCGGTTACTACCACCGGCCGCTGCCGGCGGCGGATGCGCCCACCGACATCGCCTCGGGCGGCGAGATGTGGCGCATGGACGGCGTGCTCTCCTTTTCCGACGAATTGCAGGATTCTTCCGATTCCTTCCCGTTCGGCGCCGGCTATGGCTGCGGCGACATGGTGTCGACGCCATCCGACATGGTCAGCTTCATGCGCGGCCTGTTTTCCGGCAGAGTGCTGTCGCCGCCCTTCTTCGCCGAGATGTTCGAACACCGCGTGCCAGCGAGTTTTCCGGGCACCCGCATGCGCGAGACCGGCGCCGGCATGTTCCAGAGCGCCTACGCCAACCGCGCCTTCTACGGCCACCAGGGCAGTATCCCCGGCCACGTCGCCGTCATGCTGCATGACCCGATCTCAGAGCTGACCATCGCCATGACCAGCAATGTCGGCTCCGGCAACCGGCTGTCCTTCCAGGCTAGCGGCTTGCATCCGGTGGTGGATAAGGCGATCCAGATCATTCTGGAAAACTAGCCGCGAAAGATCGCCACGGCGGCAGCGACGATCGCTGCGTTGTCCTTCGCCACAGTTCCATCGGCGAGCGTCTTGCCGTCTTCCAGACCGACCCGTGTCGACCAGCGCTTGCGATGCGCAACCTTGACGAAGGGCCAGACAGTTGCATCGACGCCATGCAGCAGGATCGGCCGCCGTACCCCGGCACGCTCAAGCACGGCGACGATGCCATGCGCTTCGTCGAGTGCAGCGGACAGGTCCGGGATGTCGATCTCGATCAGAATGCGCAGCACCTGGTCGTGGCCGGCAAGCGCTACGAAGCGCTCGGCATCGGCGACGACGGCAAGCCCCGCCTCGATGCCGACACCACGCTGGCGCAGCAGTTCCATCACGGCGGGCGCATCCGGTTCGGACACGTTGACCGAGGCATAGTCGGGCAGGCCTCGCCAGCCTGCGATCGCCGTGCGGGTCCGCTCGACGTCGTCCTCGATCCAGGCGCCGGTCGACACGCCAACCAGTGTTCCCGGGCAGGTCCGGCGCACCGCCAGCACGGTGGCGTCGACGGCTGCCAGGCTTTCGCGCCCGTCAGTGCCGCGCGGATGGATGTGCAGTTCGGCCGCTCCAGCGGCGACGCAGGCTGCCGCATCGCCGGCCATTGCCTCGGCAGTCAGCGGCAGCTTCGGGTGGAAATCGCGCGGACGCGCGCCGTTGATGCAGGCCTGGACGATCATCGGTCTCACCTTGCGCAGGAAGTGACAGTCTAATCATGCGGCGGTGAAACCGCCAATCTCCCCCGTGTGGGGAGATGCCCGGCAGGGCAGAGGGAGGCGTGACAGATCGCAAGCCTCTCTGACCGTCAATCTCATCAATGCAGGCTGCGAAACAGGTCGAACATCTGATTTTTCAGGTCGGCGGGACAGCGCCCCCTCTGTCCTGCTGGACATCTCCCCCACACGGGGATCGGCAGCGCGCCTCCCCGTAACATTCGGCGGCATTTGAATAAAAGCCGCTTGTGGATATTTACCCGGCGTTCCCTCGTCTCCGGCAAGGTCTTCTAGGGCGGGATCATGGAGGGACCATTGACCAGCGATTTTTCAGCCGCCCGCATCCACCTCGAACGCGCCTATCATTATCTGCAAGGCAACGACGAGACGAGTCGCACGGCCTGTGAAGCGCTCGATCTGTTGATCGAAGCGGTGACGGAGGCGCAGCACAGGCGACCCGAGGCTGGAGTGCTGGAGTTTCCGCAATCAACGGCGCGGCGAACCGGATAGACTGTGGCGAGTTTAAGGTCAGTCCGGCCTGGCCTGAAACTCGCCGCACCCGGATCACGATGCCTTGCGGGCCGCCGCTCCCTTGGTCGCACGCACGACAATCCGCTCCAGCGGCTCCGGCCGGTGCAGCAAAAATCCCTGGCCGAAGGCGACGCCCATGTCGCTCAACATGGCCAGCGTGTCCTGCCGTTCGATCTTCTCGCCGACCACGTCACAGCCGAGGCTGCGGGCGATGCTGGTGATGGCCAGCACGATCTCGCGGTCGAAACGGCTTTGCGTGATGTGCTCGATGAAGGAACCGTCGATCTTGATCGCGTCGACGGGGAACCGCCGGAGATATTCGAACGAGCTCATACCAGCGCCGAAATCATCGAGGCTGACCCGGCAGCGCCGCTCGCGCGCCTTGCGCACAAACTGTTCGGCGGCGTCGAAATTGGTGACGGCGGCGGTTTCGGTGATCTCGAAGCCGATGCCCGAATGCGGCGCCCCGGTTTCTTCTATGACGTTGTCCACGAAGTCCCAAAGCTGCGGGTCGCTCAGCGTCTGCGCCGACAGATTGAAGCCAAGCGTCAACGCCCCCGAACGCAAGGCGGCACCATGCCGCGACAGCGCGGTGCGGATGATCCAGCGGTCGAGCCGCGACGCGATGCCGAACCGCTCGGCCACCGGAATGAACTCGCCGGGTGGCACCAGCCGGCCGTTGCGGGCGGCGAGCCTGGCCAACACTTCGACATGGCGGCTTTCCAGCCAGGGACGGCCCAGCCGATGGATTTCCTGGCCAAACAGCTTCAGCCTCCCGTCTTCCATGGCATCGACCGTATCGGCGACGACGCGCGCCGCGTTTAGGCCACCCGAACCCGATGCCGTATCGGTGGAGAAGACGGCAAATCGGTTTCGCCCGGCGGCCTTGGCCGCGTAGCAGGCGTCGTCGGCGCAGGCCAGCGCGTCGGCCACCGTCGTGTTGGCGTCATCGACGAAAGCGATGCCGATCGAGGCCGCCAGCTTGCGCGACTTGGCCGTCGATCCTAGTTCGGCATCGCGAACGGCTGCAAGTACCGCGTCGGCCAGCCGCCCGGCCTGCGCCGTATCGCAATTGGGCATCAGCAGCGCGAACTCGTCACCGCCCAGGCGCGCGGCATGCGCCGTCGAGGGAAGGCAGCCCAGAATGCCTTGGGCAACGCTTTTCAGTGCCAGGTCGCCGGCCGCATGGCCGGCAAAATCATTGAGCGCCTTGAAGTAGTCGAGATCGACATAGAACACGGAGAGCGGCAGCCGCTGCGCGGCCGCGATGTGATCGGCCAGCAGCCGGTCGAACGCGGCACGGTTCCAGAGACCGGTGAGCGCATCGTGGCGGGCCGCATAGGCAAGCTCCTGCTCACGCTGCTTGTCTTCGGTGATGTCGCGCACCGTGCCCAGGATCTGCCCCGCCAACCGGCGGTCCGGGATCTGCGGGTCGGCGATGAAACGCAGCAGGGATTCTATGTGCCGGACCTCTCCGTCGCGCCGGACGATGCGGTATTGCACGGCGGTGACCTTGTCCGTTTCGAGCGGCACCAGATGTGCGCGCGACGCGGCCTCCTTGTCGTCCGGATGCAGATAGCCGAACCAGTGGTCGCGCTCGACTTCGGCGGTGTCGGAGACAAGTCCGAAAATCTCCCTGGTGCGTTCGTCCCAATAGCTTTTGCCGGTGGCGAGGTCGTGGTGCCAGATGCCGGTACCGCTGGCGGCGAGCGCCAGGCGGAAGCGCACATTGACCTGCTCGAGTTCGGCTTCTGCGGCTTTCTGCTTGGAGATGTCGGTCTGCACACCCATCAGCCTGAGCGGCTTTCCCATCGCGTCGCGCTCGACGACGCCGCCGCGATCGAGCACCCACACCCAGTGTCCCTGCTTGTGCTTCAGCCGCAATTCGGTCTCGATGGTGTCGGTCAGGCCGGCAATGTGGCGGTCGCCGCTGGCCAGCGCCCGCTCGCGGTCGTCAGGATGGGTCAGTTGCAGCCACAGGTCGCTGGTGTCGGCAAGTTCGCTCTCATCGTAGCCCAGCATCCGCGCCCAGGTCGCGGAATAGAAGCAGTCGCCGGTCACAAGATCCCAGTCCCAGACGCCAAGATGGGCGCGCTCCAGGGCCTTGGCCCAGAACGTTCCATTGCGACTTTTCTTGCCCTGACGCGCCATCGTCTGCTTCGCCTGCTCCACCGCGGGGCAATCTGCGGCAAAACCAGAGAAGAAACAGTTACCGCGGCGATGGCGGGCTGCTTTGTTGGCTCCCCGCCTGCCGCCTCTGCTCTTCGATTGGCCGGCAAGAACCGGAGTTTCGCATCGGCCGGATCTTCCTAGTCATGGCTCCAGGTCATCGGCCAATCCGATGATCCCGGATCATCGGCGGCGCCGATGATCGCGTTGCAGAGACAAAGAGGACCTCCCAATGACCAGACAAGAAGACAACAAGGCCGTCGTCGTCAGATGGTTCACCGACTTCTGGGGTGAAAGCTGCGACCTGTCCGTCATCGACGACATCGCGGCACCCGACATGCTGCTGAAATACTCGCTGCACGAGCCCCGCCGCGGCCGCGACGACATCAAGGCCTTCATGAGCGGCTTCCGCGCCGCCTTCCCGGATCTCAACTTCTGGGCCACCGCCGACCTGATCGCCGAGGGCGACTATGTCGTCGGCCAGTGGGAGGGCGGCGGCACGCATACCGGCCCGGCCTTCGGCGATTTCCTCGGCGGCTCGCTGCCGGCCGCCACCGGCCGCACCATGCGCTTCACCGGCACCACGGTGCTGAAGGTGGTCGACGGCAGAATCGTCGAGGAGATCGGCCTCGATGACGGCGTCGCCGCCCTCACCCAGCTCGGTCTGATCAGGGGCGCCTGAGGCGATCAGGCAAAACGATCGTTCGGGCCAGGCGGCGTCAATGCCGCCTGGCCTCCTTGCTTACTGGCTCGGCGCCATCGTGTGTTCGCATGACACTTTCGGGTTCATGTCGGCGAAAGTGCCGGTCGGGTTGCCCTTCCAGGCCCAGACATGCAGTTCGTAGAATTCACCCAGGCCATAGCGGTTGGGCGCGCTGTTGAAATTGAACAGCTGTCCGTCCAGCGACGCCGGCCCCTTCGAGGTGATGTATTCGACCGCTACCAGTTGCAGCGTGCCGTCGGCCATCGGCTCGTACATCACGGCCTCAGGCCGGGCGATATCGATCTTGTCGTCCTTCAGATATCCGCCGTTGACATAGTGGATGCCCATGGCGCCGCCGGTGATGCCGCTGGCGCAGGGAATGGGCGCATAGCCCTCTGATGTAGCGGCCTTGACGTCGAGAAACCGGCTGTTGGCGGCCTGCACCTTGTCGGCCAGCGGATTGAGGCCGGCCACCGGCCCGGCGGCTTCCTGATGCGCCTGTGCGAAGGTGGTGCAGATAGCCAGCATGGCCCCGGCCATGACAAGCTTATTGTGAAAGTTCGATATCATCTTCATTCCATTCTTCTTGAAAAAGCCCAGCTGGCCGGCCGCCGAAAATACGGAGGCCCGTCGGGCAAGCGCTGTGACTGTTGTTGCTTGGAGATCCAGAAATCGATGTGACGACTACCGGGAAGGATCATCCCTTCGGCAGATACGGGATCGTTCCGGCCAGATCGGTGTTGTCGATCATCTGGAAACGGCTGTCGCTGCCGCCCTGACGGGCCGAAACGAAGGGCGCATAGGCCGGATCGTTGGCAAAGGCGCGGGCCGCCGCTTCCGACGGGAACGCCATCAGGGCGATCAGCGTGGTGTCGAGCGGCTTGCCTTCAAGCGTCTTCACATTACCGCTGCGCGACAGATATCTGCCGCCATGCTTGTGGACGAGGTCGTGCACCGATGCGGCGTAGGCCGGCACCCACTGCGGGTCGTTTATCTTGATGTCTGCGATAAGGTATGCGGTCATGGGTAGTCTCCTGTTGCGGCGCACGAGGGTATCCCGTGCAACCGGCCAAAGGGCTCGCATGGCAAGCCGCTCGCCAGCCAGTCCGCGATCTGTACTGGGCCGGTACAGTTTCTGTACTCGCCGCTTCAACGACGAAGGGCTAATGTCCGGTCCAAGTTCGAGGGAGAGACACCAATCATGACCCAGCACGGATACAAGCAGTTCTGTCCGCTATCGATGGCCGCCGAGGTGCTGTGCACCCGCTGGACGATGGTGCTTATGCGCGAACTGGTGGCGGGCTCGACCCGCTTCAACGACCTGCGCCGGGGCGTCCCCAAAATGTCGCCAACCCTTCTGTCGCAACGGCTGAAGGAGCTTGAGATCGCCGGGATCGTCGAGCGCGGGGAGGTCCGGGGCGAGAAGGGGATCTTCGACTATCGGCTGACGGAGGCCGGCCGCGATTTGCGCCCGGTCGTCGAGGCGATGGGCTTCTGGGGGCAGAAATGGGTCGAGTCCCGGCTGTCGCTCAAGAACCTCGATCCGTCATTGCTGATGTGGGACATGCGGCGCAATTTGAACCCCTCGCCGCTGCCAGAGGGACGCACGGTGATACAATTTCTGTATCAGGACCTGCCGGCGTCCAAACGGTCATGGTGGCTGATCGTCGAGAAGCACGGCGAGGTCGATCTGTGCTGGTACGATCCTGGGTTCGAAGTCGATCTCTACGTCTCGACCGACCTGCACACCATGACGGCGATCTGGATGGGATTGCTGACCGTCGAGAAGGCCGGCGCGAAGGTTGCCCTGACCGGCGACCAGGCCATCGGCAGGAAGATGCAGGCCTGGCTCGGGCTCAGCCCGTTCGCGGTGGAACCCAAGCGCGCGGCTTAGGAGAGCCAGCGGGCGCTTGTCAGGAAACGGGTGGCGAGACCGGCCTTCCTGCGGCTTCAATGCGGCCATGTTCATCACGCTGGCGAAAAATCTGAAATCCGCGCCGCCGCAAATCGCCGACGATCCGCGCTGGGCGCGTGTCGTTGCGCGCGACAAGTCGGCCGACGGCGCATTCTGGTATTCGGTGGCGACGACGGGCGTCTATTGCCGGCCTTCCTGCCCGTCTCGGCGCGCCAATCCGAAAAATGTGCAACTGCACGGCACGCTCCATCAGGCCAGGGCAACCGGCTTTCGCCCGTGCCGGCGCTGCAACCCGGATGGCCCGTCGCTCGAGGCCGGTAATGCCGGGATGGTCACCGATGCCTGCCGCAGGATCGAGCAGAGCGAGGAAGAACCGTCGCTTGGAGAGTTGGCGGATGCCGCCGGTCGTAGCGCCGGTTATTTCCACCGCATCTTCAAGGCCGTCACCGGGCTGACGCCGAAGGACTATGCCGCCGCGCACCGCGCCGCCAGGGTTCGTCAGGGCCTGGAAGACGGCGCCAGCGTGACGACGGCGATCTACGATGCCGGTTTCAATTCGAGCGGACGTTTTTATGAGAAATCCACTGGCATGCTCGGCATGACCCCGACGCGCTATCGCGCCGGCGGCGCCGATGAAGAGATCCGCTTTGCCGTCGGCGAGACCTCGCTCGGCGCCATCCTGGTCGCCTCGAGCCAAAAGGGCGTCGCCTCGATCCTGCTCGGCGACGATCCTGACGCGCTGGTGCGTGACCTGCAGGACCGTTTCCCCAGGGCGCGGCTGATCGGCGGCGACCGCGACTACGAGGCGCTGGTCGCCCGCGTCGTCGGTTTCGTCGAGGTTCCGGCGCTCGGTCTCGATTTGCCGCTCGACGTGCGCGGCACCGCCTTCCAGCAGCGCGTCTGGCAGGCCTTGCAGGACATCCCGGTCGGCCAGACTGTCTCCTATGCCGAGATTGCAGAGCGCATCGGCACGCCAAAGGCGGCCCGCGCCATCGCCGCCGCCTGCGCCGCCAACAATCTCGCTGTCGCCATTCCTTGCCATCGTGTGATCCACAAAGACGGCGCCCTGTCCGGCTACGCCTGGGGCGCGGAGCGCAAGCGCGCGCTGCTCGACCGTGAGGCGGCCGTCGGATCGCGCGTGGTGAGGACACCCACATACCGGTCTTCGCGGGCCTGACGAGGACTCGCGATGCGCGCGATGGCAAGCTCTCCCGATGCGAACAGCCAGACCCAAGCTGCCGCCAGCCGCCGCATCCAAGACGCGAAATCACGGGTGATGGCCGCCATCGGCGAGCTTGTCGATGGCGGCAAAGCCGAGTGGAGCCGCACCGCGACCGGCGAGATCGAGCTGCGGCTGTTGACCGGAGAGGTGTTCGTGCTTGGCGAGATGTTTGTCACACGTGTCGAATGAGCACCCATCCGCGCTCTACGGCGCCCCCCTCTGTCCTGCCGGACATCTCCCCCTCAAGTGGGGAGATCGGCTGTCATTGCGGCATTCGCCAGCCTCCAATGTTGCAAGAATGAGCGAGGCGCTGAAGCTGCCAATCTCCCCACTTGAGGGGGAGATGTCCGGCAGGACAGAGAGGGGCGCCGTAGAGCACCTACCTTGGAGATTCGAATTTGAAAGCAAGCACCGGAGTGAGTGCGAGAAGCCGTCTCTGTAGGGTTCAGACAAAGGAGTAAAGGCAATGAACCTCATGCAAACTCAAATGGCCGCACCGGCAACCATCCATGCCACCCTCGACACCATCGTCTACGCCATCGGGCAATCCTCGATCGGCAACATCCTGGCGGCCCGCAGCGATATCGGCGTCTGCGCCATCCTGATCGGCTCGGATGCAGAGGCGCTGGAGCAGGACCTTGGCCATCGCTTCCCGGGCAAGGTACTGGTCGAAGACGAGGCCACCTTGCGCGACGATCTCGCGGCAATCGCGCGCTTCATCGAGACGCCCAGCGTCGGCCTCGACCTCCCGCTCGACATCCGCCACGGCACGCCATTCCAGCAACAGGTTTGGGATGTGCTGCGCAGCATCCCGTGCGGCGCCACCATCACCTACACCGCGCTCGCCCGGCGTCTCGGCCAGCCGAACGGCGCCCGCGCTGTGGCGACGGCCTGTGCGGCCAACGCAATCGCGCTGGGCATTCCCTGCCACCGTGTCGTCCGCGCCGACGGCTCACTGGCCGGTTACCGCTGGGGTGTCGAACGCAAACGCGCCCTGCTCGACAAGGAGGCTACGATATGAATGCCCATGCCAAAATTGCCAGATCGGTGATCGAAGCCGCCGGGACGCGCATCGCCGATTACGACTGGCCCGCCCTTGCTGCCGAACTCGACGGCTTCGGCTGCGCGGTGATCGAGAAATTGCTCTCGCCCGAAGAATGCTGGCAGATCGCCGGCCTCTATCCCAACGAAGAGCATTTCCGCAGCCACATCCAAATGGCCAGGCACGGCTTCGGCAAGGGCGAGTACCGCTACTTCCGCTATCCCTTGCCCGACCTATTGGGCGGTCTGCGCAGCGCGCTCTATCCCAGGCTGGCCGAGGTCGCCAATCGGTGGAACGAGCGCATGGGGCAGGCCATGCGTTATCCCGCGACGCATGCCGCGTTTCTCGATCAGTGCCATGCCGCCGGCCAGACACGGTCGACGCCGCTGCTGCTGCAATATGTGCCCGGCGACTTCAATTGCCTGCACCAGGATCTCTATGGCGACCTCGCCTTTCCGCTGCAGGTGGCGATCCTGCTCTCCGAACCGGGCCGGGATTTCAGCGGCGGCGAGTTCGCGCTGACCGAGCAGCGCCCGCGCATGCAGAGCCGGGTCGAAGTGGTGCCGCTGCGCCAGGGCGACGCCGTTGTCTTCGCCGTCCACAACCGGCCGGTGCAGGGCACCAAAGGCAACTACCGGGTCAACCTGCGCCATGGCGTCAGTCGTCTGCGCTCAGGCATGCGCCACACGGTCGGGATCATTTTTCACGATGCGAAGTGAGCAGGGAGAAGATGGAGGTCCCCCTCACCCCGCCGGCGCATAGCGGCTGACCACCATGCCACAGGCATAGGCCTTCGAGCCGAGCAGCCGCAGGTTCCTAAAACCGCCCTGATCAAAAATCCGGCGGCCCGCACCCAGCACCGCCGGGTTGATGAAAAGCTGGAACTCGTCGACCAGCCCGGCCGCAATCAGCGCCGACGCGAAACCGGCGCCGCCGAACACCGCCATGTCGCCGCCCTCGCCCGCCTTCAGCGCATTGACTTCGCGCGGCAGGTCGCCGCTGGCCACCCTCGTGCGCTCCCAAGCCGGCTCCCAGGCCGATTGCTTGAGCTTGTCGCTCAGCACCACCTTGCGGGCGTCGACGACGCGTTGTGCGAACGCATAGAAGGGATCGCGCGGAAATTTCTTCGCCGCATTACCCCAATGGGCAAGATAGCCCTCCTGCGCCATCTTGCGGCTGAGCAGGATGGTGTCGATGCCGGCGAAGACGGCGTTGAAGTCCTGCTTCAGCGCACCGTCCCAGGCGCCCTCGTCACCCCATTCCCAGAGCTGCCAGGCATGGTCCTCATTGGCGCCGACAAAGCCGTCGACCGACATCTGCATCTGAAGGATCAGTTTTCTCATCGTCGTTCTCCTCGTCTTGTCCGGCTCAAAGCGTGCAGGCGAAATTGCGGGGCAGCATGGTCAGCGTTAAATGGTTTACATTTGGAACCATTGACATAGGGCGAGAACAGTATCAATAGTAAAGTGATTTAAAAATGGAACCATAGATGTCGACGCGCGAAAAATCCGGCTGCCCGATCAACCTGTCGCTCGAACTGATCGGCGACCGCTGGACGCTGCTCATCATCCGCGACATGGTCTTCGCCGGGAAAAAGCACTTTCGCGAATTCCTGCAATCCGACGAAGGCATCTCCTCGCGCACGTTGGCCGAGCGGCTGCAAACGCTTCAGGAGGAAGGCATCCTCACCCGAAGCGACGACCCGACGCATGGCTTGAGAACGGTCTACCGGCTGACCGAGGCAGGCATCGACCTCTTGCCGGTGCTGGCGACGCTCGGCGCCTGGGGCAGCAAGCACCGCAAGGCCGACGACAAGCTGGCCAGGATTGCCGACGAACTGGTGGCAGGCGGCGAAGCGGCGCTGGAAAAGATGAAAGCGGCGCTGCGAGCGGAGCATATTGTCTAGGCGGTTGCGTTCAGGCCGAACCGGCATGGCTGTTGCCGCACAATTCGCCCTTCCCTTGACAATGATCCATCTTTGTTCTTTATTTGTTCCAATCTATCAGCAACTGCGGATGTGCGGTCGATGGAAACGACAGCCACCATCCTGCATGCCGATCTCGACGCTTTCTACGCCTCGGTCGAGCAGTTGCTCGATCCGTCGCTGCGCGGCAAGCCGATCGCGGTGGGCGGCGGCGTCGTGCTCGCCGCTTCCTACGAGGCCCGCGCCTTTGGCGTGCGCGGCGGCATGCCCGGGCGCAAGGCGCGCGAACTCTGCCCGCATCTGATCTTCGTCGGCGGTAATTTCAGCCATTACCAGCGGCTGGGCGACGCGGCGATCAAGGTGCTCGACGATTTTACCCCGGTGGTCGAGCGCATCTCCATCGACGAGGCCTTTGCCGATGTCGCCGGCTGCACGCATCTGTTCGGCTCCCCACAGGAGATCGCCACGACGATCCGCAGCCGGGTGCGCGCCGAACTCGGCCTGCCGATCTCGATCGGCGTGGCGCGCACCAAGCACCTGGCCAAGATCGCCTCGCAGGTCGCCAAGCCCGACGGGCTGGTGGTGGTCGACCCCGGTAGCGAACTCGCCTTCCTGCACGATCTGCCGGTGAGGCTGATGTGGGGCGTCGGCCCGGCGACCAAAGCGCGGCTGGCGGAAATCGGCATCGAGACCATCGGAGAGCTGGCGAGGACACATCGCGGCGCGCTGACGCGGCTGCTCGGTCCGGCCGCCGGCGAAAAGCTGGCCGCATTGTCCTGGAACCGTGACCCGCGAAAACTGGAGACGAAGCGCCGGGCGCATTCGGCCGGCGCGCAATCGGCGCTCGGAGAGAAGCCTGCCGTAGCACGGGTCATCGTGCCCACTCTGCTGCATCTGGCCGACCGCATCGCCAGCCGGCTGCGCTCCAAGGCACGGCCCGGCCGCACGGTGACGGTGCGCGTGCGCTTTGCTGATCTGAGCGCCGTTACGCGCTCGATCACGCTCGACCAGCCGATCTCGGCGACGACGATGCTGGCCGAGATCGCCGGCGACCTGGTGCGCGGCGTGCTCGCCGACCACCCGCATGACAAAACGATCTCGCTGCTGGCGATCTCGGTCTCGCATCTTGAGGAAAGCTTCGAGCTACAGCTCGAACTGCCGCTCGGCCTCGCCGACGAGAAACGCCGGCCCGGCACCAGGAAAGGCCTGGCACGCTTCGACGCCGACCGCGCCATCGACAAGATCCGCGAACGCTTCGGCAAACAGGCGGTCGGCTACGGCACGGTGGCACTGGAAGCGGCGCGCTCGGTGCCCGACGACTTCAGGGAATTGGCGGAGAAGGAATTGTGAACCTGGGACCGCCGGGCGCTATTTCGTCTCCTCGCCATCCCAGTACCGCCTCACCGCTGCCATGTCGAAAATGCCGTCGCGCCGGCGCAAGGCGTCGACCGCCATCTTGTTGGAATCGGGATAGACGCAGACCTCGTTGGGGTTTTTCTCGCCGATCATCAGATAGCGGCACGGTCCCGTGCCGCTGTTGAGGAAGGAATGTCCGACCGCCAGGCCAGCGGGAAAGCAGACATAGTCGCCCGCTTTCATCTCGTGGCGCTCCTCGCCAAGCAGCAGCGTCACCTGCCCTTCCAGGATCAGCGCATGCTCCTCTTCCAGCATGTGGTAGTGCCTGGGCGCCAGACGCATGCCGGGCGCCGGCGCCTCGATCAGCATGCCGACGTGATAATCGGACCGTCCCAGAGCGGCATAGGTCAGATGCCTGGACCGGCCGCCGAACCGCGGCCCCTCACCTTCCAGCTTCCATTCGACAGCATCGCTGGCAACAGGCGGGATCGGCGCGGCCGGGGCCTTGGTGACACCGGCCGTCACATCCGACGGCAACGGATCGCCGGCGGCAAGGCCGGTGCTCTCACCGTCCCAGTAGGTTCGAGTTGCCGCGAGGTCGAAGATCGCACGGCTGCCCAGCGCGCGCACCAGCACCTTGTTGGAGGCGGTGTAGACGACAACGTCGTTCGGGTTGCGCTCGCCGACGATGACGTAGCGGCAGGGTGCGTCGCTGGTGTTGATGAGGCAATGCCCTGCCGCCGCCCCGGCCGGAAAGCAGATGTAGTCGCCGGCCTTCATGGCATAGGAGGCGTCGCCGACCTGCGCGGTGAGCGTCCCCTCGAGGATGAAGACATGCTCCTCCTCGAAAATGTGGTAGTGCGCTGGCGAGGTCTGCTTGCCCGCCGGCAACTCCTCGATCGCCACGCCGACATGATAGGTTTCGCCAAGCGCGGCCAGCGACAAATGCCGGTAGCGCATGCCGAAGCGCGGCACATCGGACCATTCCGTCCACGGCACACTGTCCGATGCGAATGGCACTGGCGATTTGTCGTCTGCCATCGGGCCTCCTGCTCCTGTCGCCCTGCCCTCTTCGCAAGCCGCAGGAGGGTCCACGACAGAACAAAGCTGCCAGCTTCCGGCATCATCGCCAAGCGGTGTTCGCCACGCTCCTGACAGAGCCCGACACGAGCCGCTCGCTTCAGCCTCGGATGGCCTTGCCGGCCTGCTGCAGCAACTCGAACGCCGTGAAGCGCTTGGCATGCCAGCCGGCCAGCGTAGCGTCGGGATGATAGACCTCGCCGAGCTCCGACATGCCGGCCATGGCCGCCGCGACATCCTTGTAGGTTCCGGCGGCGACGGCGCCGAGCATCGCCGAGCCCAGCAGCACCGGCTCCGGCGAGGTCGACGCCACCACCACCATGCCGGTCGTGTCGGCAAGCAGCTGGCGCACCAGCGGGCTTTGGCCGGCGCCGCCGCTGACGACGATGGTGTCGACGGGAATGCCCTTGTCATGCTCGGCCCGCACGATCTGGCGCGCGCCGTAGCCCAGCCCGCAGACTCCGGCGACATAGAGCCCGACCAGGCTGTCGAGGCTGGTGTCTAGATCGAGCCCGGCGATCAGCGCTCGCGCGTCCGGGTCGGCGAAAGGCGCGCGGTTGCCGAGAAACTCCGGCACCACATGGATACCGCCGACCAGCGCCGGCGTCGCTGCGGCCCCGTTGCGGCCTTGCGCCTGCAACGACAGCCAGGCGCTGAGGCTGAGCCCCTCGGCTTGCGCCTTGGCCGCCGCCTCGCCCGCCGCGGGATGCATGCGCACCAGATGGTCGATAGCAGCACCGGCTGCCGACTGGCCGCCCTCGTTCAGCCACAGGCCCGGCACCATGGCCGAGAAATACGGACCCCAGACGCCGTCGACGAAGGCCGGCTCGGCGGTCGACGACATGGTGCAGGCTGAGGTGCCGAAGACATAGGCCATGCGCGACAGAACGCTGCCGAACGCGCCGCGCGCGCCGACCGTGCCGACACCGCCGGCATGCGCGTCGATCAGCCCCGCCGCCACCGCGGTGCCGGCGACGAGACCAAGGTCCGCAGCCGCCTGCGCGGTCAGCCCGCCGCCAAGTGCGGCACCCGCCGGCACGATCTGCGTGCCGATGCGCGCGAACCCCTCGTCGGCCAGGCTCCCTAGTCCGATGGTGCGGAAATAGGCCTCGTCCCAGCGGCTTTCATGCGCCAGATAGGTCCATTTGCAAGTCACCGTGCAGACCGAGCGGGCAAGGCTGCCGGTCGCGCGCCAGGTGAGGAAATCGGCGAGGTCCATGAACTGCCAGGCGGCGTTGAACGTGTCGGGCAGGTTTTCCGCTAGCCAAAGGAGTTTCGGCGTTTCCATTTCCGGCGAGATGACGCCGCCGACATAGTTCAGCACCGCCTCGCCGCTGCGGTTGATGCGGCGCGTCTGCTCGACCGCGCGGTGATCCATCCAGACGATGATGTTGCGTTCCGAATTGCCGGACTTGCTTACCGGCAGCGGCGCGCCGCCCTCGCCCAGCACCACCAGCGAACAAGTGGCGTCGAACCCGATGCCGGCGATCGCCTCGGGCGCTATGCTAGACTGCGCGACGGCCGCGCGGACGACAATGCACACCGCCCGCCAGATGTCATTGCTCGACTGCTCGACAATGTCGCCGGGCTCACGCCAGACCTCGATGTCCTGCTTGGCCGAGGCAAGCAGGTTTCCGGACCGATCGAACACCCCGGCCCGCGCGCTGCCGGTGCCGACGTCGATGCCGAGATAGCAATGCGGCATGGTTTCAATCTCTCAGGCTAGGGGAGTAGGGGAGTAGGGGAGTAGGAAGTGAAGCAGTGAGGGCTCTGACAAGGTATCGGATTCCCGAATTTCGTGTTGTCCAATTCCCCTACTCCCCTACTCCCTTATTCCCCTCACAAATCATTGCTCTGCGGCAAAATCACCAAATCCCGGATCGTCACGTTGCGCGGGCGGGTCAGCATGAACATCACCGCTTCGGCCACTTCGCGCGGCTGCATCAGGCCACCGGCGGCGAGTTCTTCCTCTAGCTTGGCCTTCGGCCAGTCGTCGACCAGCGCCGTCACCACCGGGCCCGGCGCTACCGCGCCGACGCGCAGGCCATGCTTGGCGACCTGCCGGCGCACCGTGTGGACGAAGGCCTGCACGGCGTGCTTGGAGGCCGTGTAGATCGGCTCCCAGACCACCGGGACCAGACCGGCGATCGAACTGGTGACGATGATGTCACCCGTCTTGCGCTCGATCATGTGCGGCAGCACCGCCTGGATCGAGCGGAAGCAGGCATTGATGTTGAGGTTGAGCATGCGGTCCCAGGCGTCGGGATCGCCGGTCGCTACCTCGCCGCCGACATAGGCGCCGGCATTGGCATGGAAGATGTCGAGCTGGCCGGCTTTCTCCAGAATCTGCGGCATCATGGTGGCGACGCTTGCCGGCTGCATCAGGTCGATCACCAACGGGATCGCCTTCGAACCGAGCTCGGCGCACAGTTTGTTCAGCGTCGCCTCGGCACGGTCGACCAGCACCACTGTGGCGCCGGCCGCCAGCATGTGCCTGGCACATTCGAGGCCGATGCCTGATGCCGCGCCGGTGACGGCGGCAACTTTTCCGGACAGTTCTTCGCTCATGTCTTGCTTCCTGTTGATGGGTTCAGGCCCGGCCATGCGAGACACGCGAGCGGCGTGCCAGCGAGTCGACGATGACCGCGATGGCAAGCACGGCGCCGGTGATCATGTACCGAAGCGACGAGGACAGATCGAGCAGCGTCAGGCCGCTGGCGATCGACTGGATGACGATGATGCCGAGCAGTGCCGAATAGGCGCTGCCGCGGCCTCCGAACAGGCTGGTGCCGCCGATGACGGCCGCCGCGATGGCGTTGAGATTGACGTCGCCGGTGCCGGCCTGCTGACTGGCCGATGCAAGGCGGGCCGCCGACAGCACACCGCCGAAAGCCGCCAGCATCGAGCACAGCACGAAGGCACTGGAATAGATCAGCCGCACATTGATGCCGGCGCGCCGCGCCGCCTCGCGGTTGCCGCCAACCGCCGACATCGAGCGGCCCCATTTCGTCCGCGTCAGCGCGTAGTGCATTGATATGACCAGGCCGACGAACAGACCGAACATCCACGGAATGCCGCGCGCCTGGTTGAGATAGAAGACGATGAGTTCGAGAATGACCGTGATCACCACCGCGCGCGTGACAAGCCCGCCCGTCGACGGCGCCGACAAATTGGCGGCATGGCGGCGCGCAACGGTGCGTAGGCCGGTGACCAGCATGACGATGCCGGGCACGGCCGCCAGAGCGAACGACACGAACTTCGGCATCATCAGCAACTGGCCGAAATTCACCAGGTTCGAGCCGTAGGGAAGATTGATCGAGCCGGTGGAACCCAGGATGTAGAGCTGCAGGCCAAGCACTGCCAGCAGGCCAGCCAGCGTCGAGACGAAGCTCGGCATGCCGAGCCGGTTGAACAGCAACGCATAGAGTGCGCCGATGAAGCCGCCGACGGCGACAGCGGCAAGAATGGCGAGCGCCACCGGCCAACCCTGGTTGACCCACAGCGTACCGACCATCGCCGAGGCAAAGCCGCTGATCGAACCGACCGACAGGTCGATTTCGCCGACCATCAAAACGCAGACGATGCCGAGCGCGATGACGCCGACGGTGGAGCAATCGAACAGCAGATTGACCAAATTGCTGCTCGACAGGAAGATCGGGTTGATGCTGGCGAACACCGTCCAGATGATGACCAGCCCAACGATCACCGGCAGCGAGCCGAGATCGCCGGAGCGGACCCGGTCGAAGAACCTGCGGATGGCGCCGCCGATCCCCGCCTCATGCTTGACGCGCACATCGGCGCGGTCGAGCTGCGGCGGCACGGGGGCGGCCTGTTGCACGTCGCGGCTCATGGGCGTGGCTCCTGGGTTTGGTCTTGCCTGGCCTGGCGGCGCTCGGCGCGCCGCGACACCGAATTGTTCGAGGCGCCGGTGATGGCGCTGACCAGTTCCTGGTTCGAGGCGTCGGGCGAGAAGATGCCGTTGTTGCGGCCAAGCCGCAGCACGACGATGCGGTCGGCGACGGCGCGCACATCTTCCATATTGTGGCTGATGATGACGACGCCGAGGCCACGGTCGCGCACGCGCTCGATCAGGTTGAGCACTTCCGCCGTCTGTGCCACGCCGAGCGCCGCCGTCGGCTCGTCGAGCAGGATGAGCTTGGGTTCAAGCAGCAGCGAGCGGGCGATCGCCACTGTCTGGCGCTGGCCGCCCGACAACGACGCGACCACTTCGCGCACACTGGGGATGCGTGCCGATAGCTCGTTGAGCAGCGTCCAGGCGCGCACTTCCATCGCCACCTCGTCCAGGCGCAGCGGGCTGAGTTCACGGCCGAGGAAGATGTTGGCGACGATGTCGAGGTTCTCGCACAGCGCTAGGTCCTGGAACACGGTGGCGATACCGAGCGTCAGCGCCGCACTCGGGTCGGCAAGCGTCACCTGTTGGCCGCGATAATTAATGGTGCCCGAACTCGGCTGATGCACGCCGGCCAGGATCTTGACCAGTGTCGACTTGCCGGCGCCATTGTCGCCGACCAGCGCCACCACCTCGCCGGCATGGACATCGAGATCGATGTCGGTCAGCGCCGAGACGGCGCCGAAATTCTTGGAAACACCGCGCAGGCTGAGCACCAGCTCGCCTGCCGGAACCGGTTCGTCCGGGATATCGATCATGCCTGGAGCACCTTTCAAAGACCGGTTCAAAAGCAGTGAGCGCTGTCTGGCCGCCGCCGGAACCACCCCAATACATTCGGGGTGGTTCCGGCTTCTTGTTGGACCATGATCTTACCCGATAACCGGGTCCCACTTTTCGGGATCATGGTCTGGCAGCCAGACAGCGGAGCGGACAACGGTCGCGGTCAGTTCCCGATGCCCAGCTTCTTGCAGCCTTCCGCGTAACGATCGACGCAGAGTTCGGCCGCGGTGTTGATCTTCTTGTCGATGATCTCGGCCTTCAGGTTTTCCTGCGTCACCACCGCCGGCGTGAACAGCTGCGAGGGCGTGTCGTACAGCGTCATCTCGGCCTTCGGCGTCTCGCCCGAAAGCAGCTTGATGGCAATGTTGGCGGCGGCCGCCGCCACGATCTCGCTCGGCTTGGAGATGGTGTTGTACTGGTCGCCGGCGATGATCAGCTGAAGTGCCGCGATCGTCGCGTCATTGCCGGTCACCGGCGGCACCGGATCGACGCCGGCCGCCTTGAAGGCCGCTATGGCGCCGCCACCGGTGCCGTCATTGGCGGCAACGACGCCGAGGATTTTTGGTCCAAAGCGGGTGATCTGGCCACCGGCCCATTGCTGCGCCTTCGGCGGCGCCCATTCCGGGGTGTCGTATTCGGCCAGGATCTGGTAGCCGCTGTTGTCGAGGCCGGCATGGATGCCCTTCTTGATCAGGCCGGCCGCCGCGTCGGTCGGCGAGCCGTTGATCTGCAGCACGCCGCCGCTGGCCGGATCGACCTTCAGCGCCTTCAGGTGCTCGACCAGCGAATCGGCGATGGCCTTGCCGATGCCTTCATTGTTGAACGAGACATAGAAGTCGGCAGGCGCGGTCGGGATCGGCCGGTCATAGGCGATGACCTTGATGCCCTGGCTCTGCGCCAGCTTGACCAGCGAGGCGGCGGCGGTCGAGTCGACGGGATCGAGCACGATCGCCTTGGCGCCCTGCGAGATCACCGAGTTGAACTGCTGCTGTTGGCGCGAGGCGTCGGCATCGGCGTTCTGGTAGAGCACTTTGCAGCCTGGGCACAGCTTCTTCATCTCGGCGGCGAAGCCGGGATAATCATGCTGCTCGTAGCGGGTCGAGGCCTGGTCGGGCATCAGGAAGGCGACGGTGGCGTCGGTGACTTCGGCGGCCCTGGCGATCGCGGCGGTGCCGGCCAGCAGCGACAGCGCAAGCGCTGCCACGCCGGTGGACTTGCCAGCGGTCTTCAATGAAGATGAAAGTTTGGTCATTCGGTCTTCTCCGTTTCTGGATATGGTTGTAAGAAGGTCGTTGACTGCTTTGGTCTGAAGACACCCATCCGCCCTCGCCCAAACTGCATTGGGAACCGGGACCCGGCGCCGGCCTTTCGAGCCGCGCCGACAACCTCCGCCGACGGAGGAATTCGAGACAAGCGTTCTCCATCGCGAACCGCTCCACGCGGCTCACGTCGTCATGCAAAAGAAAAATCCTCCCTTGGTTCCTCCCTGGCTCCTCCGTTAAGCGGCTTTGCCCGCGTTGATGTTGTCGGCCAGCAGGCGCCTGAAGCGGGAGGGCGGCATGCCCTTCTCCGCCAGGAACTGCCGGTTGAAATTGGACAGGTTGTTGAAGCCGACCTCGTAGCAAATGTCGGTGATCGAGGCCTGCTCGTCGCTCATCAGGATCTGGCAGGCAAGGTTGATGCGCAGCCGCTTGACATACTGCACCAGCGACATGCCGGTGTGGCGGCGAAACGAGCGCGAGAAGGCGCCGGTCGACTGGCCGGCAATGGCAGCCAGATCCGCCTCGTCGAACAGCTGCGTCAGGTTTTCCCTGATATAGGCGAGCGCCTTGTTCATGCCGGCGGTCATGTAGCCCGAGGGATCGGGCCTGTAGCTGGCGCTGGCCAAAAGCTGGAATTCCTGGGCGCGGCTGAGCAGGCCGGCGATCATCATGAACAGTTCGATGCGGCGCACGCCCTGTGCCTGCATCATTTCTTCCATCAGCGGCGCCAGCGCCTTGCTGGTGCGGCTGGAAAACAGCACGCCGCGCCGCGACGCCTCGAGCAGGTGCCCCAGCCCCGCCAGCTCCGGCAGCACATGCATGGCATCACCGATGAAACTTTCGGAGAACTGGATGATGCGGCCGCGCAGCGGGATCGAGCTGTCCCTGGGGATGTCGCTGACCCAATTGTGCGGCAGGTTCGGCCCGGTCAGCACCAGATTGCCCGGCTCGAACTCGCCGATGAAGTCGCCGACGAAATAGCGTCCGTTGGTGAAGATCACCTGATGCAGTTCATATTCGGGATGGAAGTGCCAGCGCACCGTGTGGAAGGGGTAGCCATGCGACCACGCCTTGAAGGACTCACCGCGTCGTATCTGGACTACTTCCAGGTCCGGTTTCATGTCCGTTTCCTCCCAGGCCAGCACGGATATTTGCCGCGTTCGGCCCAATTCCCTAAACCGGCCGAATTGGTTTCGGCTCTGCATTTCAAGAGCCAAGGTATCGGCTCATGGCAACAGGCGCCACCACGATTCAAGACAATGGATGATACTTTTTTAACCGGGAGGCGGCGCTCAGAGGCGTTATTCGGGCAGAACAGGTCAGTCTTGCTGACACGTTCGCTCAATTGACCGACGACGATGCCGCCCGCCCGGGAAGGAATTCCGGCGTCTCCGTGTTCGCCTGGCTTATCTCAAGAACATGGTCTGCAGGCGCTGTTGAAGCGCCGCATCCGTCAGTTCACCTCGTGCACAGCACCACCGGCCGCCGTCGCGAGCGGCGTAACCATATCAGGCACCAGTATGTCGTGGCGGCGCGCGAAACTGACCAGCGTGGCTCGCACCGTCTCCGGATCGATCTCGCCGACGATGCCCGCCTTGCAAGCGTTGAGTGCGACGGCATGGGCGCCGTTGCGGCCGGCGCTCGGCCAGTCCTGCAGCAGTGCATAGGCTTCCATCACGCTGTCGATCTTCCTCGGAAAACCCATTCCGACCAGAAGGGTGACCGGTTCCTCAAATTGCCCGCGATTCATGGCTTGTGCCTCCTCTCGATTGTTCAGGGCCTGCAGCGGACCGAACACCGGGCAGCACGGCCCGCCGCGGATAGGTGAATGGACTGGCCGATTTCCGTTCAGCCGCTGCCGGCGGATACCTCGGATGTTGCCGACACTTGCTGCGCGGCGAGGAACATCAGCGCCGACGCTGCGGTCCGCCGGTTCCAGCCGGCGGCCTCAGCCATGTCGAGCAGCCCTGCCAGAAGCGGCTTCAGCACGTTCCTGCATTCTGTTTCATAGGCCAGGAATTCCTTCGCTTGGTGCGTGGGAGCCGGTACAGATCCGAGGCCAGCCATTGCATCCATCTTTACCTCCACTTTCTCTTCGACTGACGCCCGCTCCCCGCCAGGGGAGCGGGCGGATTGGCCGCGACCTCAAAAGTCCATGCCGGCGCCGGCGGGCATTGCCGGGACGGCGGCTTCCTTCTTCGGCTTCTCGGCCACCATCGCCTCGGTGGTCACCAGCAGGCCGGCGACCGATGCTGCGTCCTGGAGAGCGGTGCGCACCACCTTTGCCGGGTCGATCACGCCCTGGCCGTAGAGATCGCCGAATTCGTTGGTCTGGGCGTTCCAGCCCCAGCCGAATTCGGTTTTCTCGCGCAGTTTGCCGACGATGATCGAGCCTTCGGCGCCGGCATTCTCGGCGATCTGCCGGACCGGCGTTTCAATGGCACGGCGTACGATGTCGACACCAGTCTTCTGGTCGGCATTGTCGGTCTGCACGGTATCGAGCGCCTTGGCTGCCCGCAGCAACGCGACGCCGCCGCCGGGCAGCACGCCTTCCTCGACAGCCGCGCGGGTCGCATGCAGCGCATCGTCGACGCGGTCCTTGCGCTCCTTGACCTCGACCTCGGTCGAGCCGCCGACCCGGATCACCGCAACGCCGCCGGCGAGCTTGGCGAGCCGCTCCTGCAGCTTTTCGCGGTCGTAGTCGGAGGTGGTCTCCTCGATCTGCGCCTTGATCTGTGCGACACGGCCCTGGATCTCTTCCTTGCGGCCGACACCGTCGACGATGGTGGTGTTTTCCTTCTCGATCACCACCTTCTTGGCGCGGCCCAGCATCTGCAGCGTCACATTGTCCAGCTTGATGCCGAGATCTTCCGAGATCGCGGTGCCGCCGGTGAGAATGGCGATGTCTTCCAGCATGGCCTTGCGGCGGTCGCCGAAGCCTGGCGCCTTGACAGCCGCGACCTTGAGGCCGCCCCGCAGCTTGTTGACGACCAGCGTGGCAAGCGCCTCGCCTTCCACATCCTCGGCGATAATTAGGAGCGGCTTGCCCGACTGTACCACGGCTTCGAGCACGGGCAGCATCGCTTGCAGATTGGAGAGCTTCTTCTCGTGGATCAGCACATAAGGCTCGTCGAGTTCGACGCGCATCTTGTCCTGGTTGGTGACGAAATAGGGCGAGAGATAGCCACGGTCGAACTGCATACCTTCCACGACTTCCAGTTCGGTCTCGGCGGTCTTGGCCTCTTCCACCGTAATGACGCCTTCATTGCCGACCTTCTCCATCGCCTCGGCGAGGAAACGGCCGATCTCGGCATCGCCATTGGCGGAGATTGTGCCGACCTGTGCGATCTCGTCGTTTCGGGTGACCTTGCGGGCATTGGTCTTCAGCTCGGCGACCACCGCGTCGACCGCCTTGTCGATGCCGCGCTTCAAATCCATCGGGTTCATGCCCGAGGCAACCGCCTTGGCCCCTTCCCTGACGATCGCCTGTGCAAGCACGGTTGCGGTCGTCGTGCCGTCGCCGGCAAGGTCGTTTGTCTTGGAGGCCACCTCGCGCACCATCTGGGCGCCCATATTCTCGAACTTGTCCTCCAGTTCGATCTCCTTGGCGACGGTAACGCCATCCTTGGTGATGCGCGGCGCGCCGAACGACTTGTCGATGACGACATTGCGCCCCTTGGGACCGAGCGTCACCTTCACCGCATTGGCAAGGATGTCGACGCCGCGCAGCATCTTCTCGCGCGCTTCGGTATGGAATTTCACTTCTTTGGCAGCCATTGGATCACTCCTCTATCTAGGCAGCATTCGTTGACTGGTTGGATACGAAGAAGCCGTCAGGCGGCCTTCTTCACTTCGACGATCTTATCGATGACACCCATCACGTCGCTTTCCTTCATGATGAGCAGGTCCTCGCCGTCGAGTTTGATTTCGGTGCCGGACCATTTGCCGAACAGGATGCGGTCGCCGACCTTGACATCAAGTTCGACAAGCTTGCCGCTGTCGTCGCGCGCGCCGGGACCGACGGCGAGCACTTCGCCTTCCTGCGGTTTTTCCTTTGCGGTATCGGGGATGATGATGCCGCCGGAGGTCTTCTCCTCGGCTTCAAGGCGGCGGACCAGAATACGGTCATGCAATGGACGGAACGCCATGTCGTTCTCCTCGTGGACAAACAGGTTTTTGAGGCTCCTCCGCACCGAACCGGCAATATCGGACCGATGCGGAACGCCGCGACCCTTCGTCAGGCATCGCGGGCGCATATCGAGCTAGTTTTGCCGTTTTTCGGTTTCAAGAGCCCCGCCAAAAAATTTTCCTATCGAGCAGAAAAAAGGCCAAGGCACTGTTATGGCGCGACTATTCTCGGAACCCCTGACCTTCTCGCGGAGTTTGTTTGAAGAGGGACCGGCAGACCGGCCTGGCATCGGGCGAGTTCAGGCGGATGCCTGAACGGAGTAGAAGGAGAAAGACATGGTCGATACGGTCAGCAGCGAATTCCGCCTGCAAATGGAAGGTTATGGCCTGACGACGGCCGAAATCCACTATCACCTGCCCGATCATCCGAGCCTGCTTCAGCTCTATGTCTGGCAGGACTATGATCTCGCTCCGGCCTTTCCCGAGCTCAAGGGCTTTCTCCAATATTGGGAGCGCGAGCTCGACGGCCCGCTGCACTCGGTCCGCGTTGCTCATCACCGGCTTATCCAGCCTTCGGAATGGCGGGCCGTCGAGGGCATCATCACGGTCCATTAGGGTCTTTGCGACGGCCGCCGCTCCTGCTTCGCCTGGAGCGGCGGCGTTAGGGCAGGCTCTCGCCGGCCCCACGCAGCGCGACAGCCAACAGCCTCCCCTCCAAAATTTCCAATTTCCATGTTGTAAAACGATCGTGCCGCGCTAGCCTGAAACCAGATGCGATGCGGGGAAGAGGAATGGAGCTTCAGCTCAACGGCAAGGTGGCGCTGGTCACCGGCTCGACGCAAGGCATTGGCCGCGCCATCGCCGAGACGCTGGCTCGCTGCGGCGCCGGCGGCCTGCTCGTCACCGGGCGTGATAAGGCCCGCGGCGATGCGGTGGCGGCGGAGCTTTCGCAGCTTGGCACACCAACACTCTTCGTCGCCACCGACCTCGCCGACCCGGCCGCCCCTGCCCTTTTGGCGCAAGCCTGCATCGAGCGCTTCGGCCGCATCGATGCGCTGGTCAACGCCGCAGGGCTGACCGACCGGGCCTCGTTCCTCGACGCCGATCTCGACGGCTGGGCCTCGCTGTTGGCGGTCAACGCGCGGGCACCGTTCTTCCTCATGCAGGCGGCCATCGCCGACATGAAGAAGCGTGGCCAAGGCGGCGCCATCGTCAACATCCTGTCGATCAACGCCCATTGCGGCTCGCCGGAACTCGCCGTCTATTCCGCCAGCAAGGGCGCGTTGGCCACGCTGACCAAAAACGCCGCCAACGCCCATCGCTTCGATCGCATCCGCGTCAACGGCATCAATGTCGGCTGGACCGACACGCCGGCCGAACGCGCCATGCAGGCCGACACGCTGGGCAACGGGCCGGGCTGGCTCGATGCCGCCAACGCCTCGCAACCCTTCGGCCGCCTGTTCTCGACGAGCGACATCGCCAACCTCGCCGTCTTCCTGCTTTCGGATGCTGCCGGGCCGATGACCGGCACGCTCGTCGACCAGGAACAGTGGGTGATCGGGGCGAACCGGTGAGCGCCATCGAAACGCATGCGCCCTGCATGACGCATTTCGGCGTCGGCGCTTTCACCGTTGCCGTCAGAAGTTGTCGCGATGACTGTGACTGAAAAAGCCTATCGCCCCATTCGCTCAAAGCACCCGCGCCGCCTCACAGCGCCAGGCTCCCCTGCTCCACCTCCTCGGCATTCGGATCTCCCGGTGCCGTGGCCCAGGCCAATTCGACCAGCGTCACGGTGCGCCGACCTGTCCCGTCGAGTTGGCAGACGATGAGCCCCTGCTCCTCGATATAGGTCAAGAGGCGCCGGGCGCGGCGCAGCGAGTGCGAGCCGTAGGCGCGGGCGATCGCGGCATCGCTCGGGCACGGCCAGCCCTCTTTCGCCGCACGGGCGATCATCATGAACACGCCCTGCATGTCGTCGGGCAGCAGCGACGCGCGGACGGAAACGTCCCGCCACGCGTCATCCTGCGTCGTCTCGGAACCAAGGCCGGCCCGGGCGCGGGTCAGCATGCGGCGGAACTCCGGCAGGTCCGGCACAACCGACGCGAGGCCTTCTATGCGGCAGCGGACCACGAATTCCTGATAGAGCACCCCGATCACGCGAAAACCCGCATCGGGCTGCGCCAGGATGGCGCGCAGCACACGGTCGACGCGCTCACGACGCTCGGCCAGATCCTCGGCGCTGATTTGCGGCTCCGCCGGCTCGGGGCGCATTTCCAGTGCCGCCGATTTGGCCGCCATCAGCTGGTCGAGCAGGTCCGGCGACGCCGGGCGGCGCGGCGTGCGCACCGTCTCGGGCGGCGGCGCCGCCAGGATGATCGCGCGTGCGTCTTCCAGCGCGGATTCCGGCATTGCCATGAGCCGCGGCGTACCGTTGCGCGGGCTGGTGTCGGTCGGGCCGATGCGCAGCCCGAGCGGACGGCGCGACAGCGCCGGACCGAGCGCCATGAACTGCCCGCGTTCCAGATCGCGGAACGCTTCCGCCTGGCGTCTCTCCATCCCCAGAAGATCGGCGGCACGCGCCATGTCGATATCGAGGAAGGTGCGGCCCATGAGAAAATTGGACGCCTCGGCTGCGACGTTCTTGGCGAGCTTGGCCAGCCGCTGGGTGGCAATGATGCCGGCCAGCCCGCGCTTGCGGCCACGACACATCAAATTGGTCATGGCGCCGAGCGAGAGCTTTCGCGCTTCGTCCGACACCTCTCCGGCCACCGCCGGCGCGAACAGCTGCGCCTCATCCACCACCACAAGCATCGGGTACCAGTGGTCACGGGCGACCTCGAACAGCCCGCCGAGGAAGGCGGCGGCACGCCGCATCTGGTTCTCGGCGTCGAGCCCTTCGAGATTGAGCACGGTGGAGACGCGATGCATGCGCGCCCGCTCGCCAGCCGCCTGCAGGCCGCGCTCGGTATGCTGCTCGGCATCGATCACCAGATGGCCGTAACGATCGCCCAGCGAGACGAAGTCGCCCTCGGGATCGATGATGGTCTGCTGTACCCAGGGCGCGCTCTGCTCCAGCAGGCGCCGCAGCAGATGCGACTTGCCGGAGCCTGAATTGCCCTGCACCAAAAGGCGCGTCGCGAGCAGTTCCTCAAGATCCAGCTTCGCCGGGGCGCCTGCGGTCGTCTGTCCCATCTCGATCGCAACGGTCATCTCGACTCAGGCGCTCCTTTCGCAGACGGGCTTATCAACCCGATCACAGCCCGTCGAGCGTGCATGACCGCCTGCGGCGTGTTGCGCACAACTGTGCAGGCACCGCCTGGAGGGTCATCAGCCGATGCCTGGCGCAAACTTTGGGTTGACCCCTTCGGACCACGAGGCGACACTCCACCCAACGCTAGGAGTACGAGGAGAAAAGCGATGGACGAGCCCGAACGGTGGCGCCACATGTCGACGGCGCCGAAGGATGGCAGCCGCATCCTGGTCACTGTGCGTCCGTCCGAACAGGGGCCGGCGGAAGTCGACCTTGCCTATTGGTCGCGTGCCGACCAGTTCGCCTCGGAAGGCTGGCGCGCGTCGGACTCCTCGCCGGGGCGCGTTATCGAATACGCTGACCCGGAACTGAAGTGCTGGATGCCGCTGCCGACGGCCAACCTCAGCCGCGCGTCGATGCCGGCGCCGTGGGAAGGCGAAGACGCCCAGCAGCTGGATGGGTCCGGGATTTAAGAGCGCGGAGAGGCCGGAGATTGGCAACTCCACGGTTGGCGTCTCTAACCTGCTCCTCTCAGAACAGGAACGCGGCCGTGGCGGGGTTGGGCCCGTTGCGGCCTTCGGGCGAATCCATGCCGCGGATCGTCTGCAGGTCCTGCGCATCCAGTTCGAAATCGAAGACATCGAAATTGGCGGCGATGCGATCCCTGCGGATCGACTTTGGAATGACGATCAGCCCCTCCTGGAGATGCCAGCGGATGATCGCCTGGGCGACGGACTTGCCATGTTTTTTGGCGATGCCTGCAATGGTCGGATCGCCGAGCAGCCGGCCGCTGCCCAACGGGCTCCAGCTTTCGATACGGATGTCGTGCTTGGTGTGAAAGTCCCTGACACCGCGTTGCTGGAACTGGGGATGCAGCTCGATCTGGTTGACGACGGGCGTCACGCCGGTTTCCGCGATGATCCGCTCCAGATGGTCCGGGTTGAAATTCGAAACGCCGATCGACTTGATGCGGCCGGCCTGCCGGAGTTCGACCAGCGTCTTCCAGGCCTCGACATATTTGTCTTGGCTGGGCACAGGCCAGTGAATCAGGAACAGGTCGATCTGCTCAATGCCGAGCTTGGCCATGGTGTCATCGAAGGCGCGTAGCGCCGCATCGCGCTGGTGTGCGCCGTTGCGCAGTTTCGAGGTGATGAACAGCTCAGCCCGCGACACGCCGGCGCTGCGGATCGCCTTTCCGACCCCTTCCTCGTTCTGGTAGCCTTCGGCGGTGTCGATCAGGCGATAGCCGGCCTCGATGCCCCAACCCACCACCTCGGCGGTAATATCCTGGTCGACCTGCCACACGCCAAGGCCGAGTTGGGGAATGGCGGAGCCGTCGTTCAATGCAATCTGTTCGGGCATGGGGGATCCTTTGCAAAGCGGGTCCGGGCGTTCTGCCCGGTGCACAGCCTATCTAGGTCCGACAGGGTGCGACGACCACCCGACAGCGGACAAATTGCCGTGTGAAGTGCGCCTGCAGCCGTGATCTCGGCGTCAGCCGCAATCTCATCGCGGCCGGCGCACCGCCCTCACCACCCCGGCGGATGTGCTGCCGCAATAGAGGCGGTCGCCGCCATCGGATTCCAGCCCCGACACGCCCATGCCGGCCGGCATGTCGAGCTTCTCGAGAACCTTGCCTGATCGCGGGTCGACGCGGCGCAGGTCGCTCTGCTCGCCTTCCCAGGTGGCGTGCCATAGCTCGCCCTCGACCCATGTCACCCCGGTGACGAAACGGTTGGATTCGATGGTGCGCAGGATCGCCCCCGTCTCCGGGTCGATCTGATGGATCTTGCGTTCGCGGTATTGCCCCACCCACAGCGTCCCTTCGGCCCAGGTCAGCCCGGAATCGCCGCCGCCGCCTGGCGCCGGAATGGTCGCCAGCACCTGGCCGGTATCTGGGTCGATCTTCTGGATGCGGTCATTGGCAAGCTGGAAGAAATGCTGGCCGTCATAAGCGGTGCCGGCATGTGCCGCGACATCGATCGAGCGCAGCGCCTGCCCGCTTTCCGGATCGAAGGCGTTCAGCTTCTCGCCCGAGGCAAACCAGACGTTGTTGCCGTCAAAGCTCACCCCATGCACCCTCTCCACATCGGCAAAGGGTCCGTATTCGCGCAGGATTTCGGCTTCTGAATGTTTCATGTCCTTATCCTCACTGAGATGGTCTGATGTCCATTACTAACCACTCGGCAATGGCGCCGGGAGTAACAAGGTGGTCGTGAATCCGGCCACCGGCGGCGTCATCCAGCGGCGCGCCCGACCGTGACCGAAAAACTGCACCTTGCCGGCCTCGCCAAGCTGCTCCAGCGCCCGCTGCACGCTGCGCTGGCCGGTACCGAGCGCCAGTGCCAGCGCCGAACTCGCCCAGGATTCACCATCGGCAAGGAAGGCCAGCACCGCCGCGTGCCGCTCCTCGATCGGCCGCGCCAGCACCACCACCTCGCGTGCGTGGCGCGGCGCCAGCGCGAAGCCCTGGCTGGTCGCGCCGATGTCGGCCAGCCCGCGCAATTCGGCGCGCAGCCGGCCGATCTCGACCCGCAGCCGCGCCCTATGCGATTCATCGGCGTGCCTGCCGCCGAAGGCTTCAGCGATCAGCCTCGCCCTCGACACATCGCCTGGCCACGCTTCGGCGAGCGTACGGGCCAGCGCAAACAGCACCGGGCGCGTTGCCAGCGAGACCGTTTTCTCCTGTTGGCGCACGACGTAGCGAAAGCTATCGACCAGCAGCGCCGGCGACGCCTGCAACACCTCGACGTCCTCAAGCAGCAACGGGCGCTGATTGCCAGCCGCGATCAGCCGCGCCGCCGGCGTGTCCAGCGCCAGGAAAGCGCTGTCGACCTCTGCCATCAGGCCCGGAATGCCGGCCCGGCGGGCGGCGTGGCGTGCCCACTCCAACGCCCTGCGCGCCGGCTTCGTCTTGAGGCGCCGCATCGCGATGCCGGCAACGGCGAGCTCGTGCGCGGCCCTCGAGGCCGGCGGAAGCGGCATCGGATCGAGCCCGGCCAGCACATCTTCAGCCTCATCGAGACGGCCGATGAGCAGCAGACGCCTCACCTTGAGGTGGCCGGCATGCGCGGCGTTCAGCCGGTCGCCATGCTTTTCCAGCGTCGCCCGCGCCGCATCCAAAGCCTTGGCGGGCCAGCCGAGGTCACGCGAAACCAGCGCGATCTCGGCCTCGGCGACGACGCATCTGGCGCGCGCCACCGCTTCTTTCGGGCCGAAGCCACGCGCGGCACGCCGCAGCAGCGCCTTGGCGCGATCAAGATCGCCGAGCTGCGCCATCGCAATGCCGCGCAGCGCCAGCGCCGGCGCATCCTCACGCAAGGCAACGCGGTCCAGCGCGCCAAGCGGATCACCTGCCGCCAGCGCCAGTCCAGCCGCGGTGATCAGCGAGTCCATTCAAATCCCGTCACACTTGTAACTCCCACCCCCAGCGCTCAGCGCCCTAACTTAAGTCATGGCCGCCAACCAGCAAGCCGTATCGGCAGCGGCACAACAAGGGAGAACCACGCGATGAACGACACTGTCGGGGGCACTGAGCGGATGCGCCACCCCTGCTGCGGCGGGCCGGCTCTTCTAAATCCCGTCACACTTGTAACTCCCACCCCCGCGATTGACCGCCCTATTCTAGCTCACGGCAAGCAACCACACGTCGCAACAGCGCGACAACAGACTGGCAAAGGAGACGACCAATGACCAAGCACATCGCAATGAAGACCCCGCCGATCGTTTCGCGGCAGGACTGGGAAGCCGCCCGCGAACAGATGCTGGTGAAGGAAAAGGCAACGCTGCGCGCCAAGGACGCATTGGCCGCCGAGCGCCGGCGCATGCCGTGGATGGAAGTGGACAAGACCTATCTGTTCGAGGGGCCGAACGGCAAGGCGAGCCTGCTCGATCTGTTCGAAGGCCGCCGCCAGCTGATCGTCTACCGCGCCTTTTTCGAGCCCGGCGTGCATGGCTGGCCAGATCACGCGTGCCGCGGCTGTTCCCTTGGCGCCGACCAGGTCGGCCACCTCGCCCATCTCAATGCCCGCGACACCACGCTTGCCTACGCTTCACGTGCCCCGCAGGCCGACATTGCGCGACTGAAGCAGCGGATGGGCTGGGAGATGCCCTGGTACACAATCACCGACAGTTTCGACAAGGACTTCGGCGTCGACGAATGGCACGGCCACAACGTCTTCATCCATGACGGCGACCGCATCTTCCGCACCTACTTGATCAACAGCCGCGGCGACGAGGCGATGGGCACCGTCTGGAGTTATCTCGACGCGACGCCGCTCGGCCGCCAGGAAATCTGGGAGGATTCGCCCGAAGGCTATCCGCAGACCCCGCTCTACTCCTGGTGGAATTGGCACGACAATTACGACGCCGGGGCCGACAAGAAATGGGAAGAAGTGTCTGCTGCCGGCGAGGCTGCATTCCGCGACAAGGGCGAGCAGTAACGGTTGTCCAGCCTGGGTTCCTCTCCCGCTCCGTGAGGAGAGGAACCAGTCCTGGCTGGCATAATCATCAGGGATCAAGACCATGAGCGATATTCACACAGGTGCCGGCAGCACGATCCCGGAAGCGACCACCCTCGGGCTGGCCGACTGGCTTTGCCTTGCCGCGGCACCGACCTTCGCCGTGATGGCGCTGCTCACCTGCATCTTCAGCGGCGATGCGGCCATGCAGTGCATGGGCACCGACGCCTCGCCCCTCACGGGTATGGCCGCGATGTATCTCCTGATGAGCGCCTTCCATCTGGCGCCCTGGCTGCGGGTCATTTCCGGCAGGCAGATCCGCTAGGCGCAGCGCGCCGTTCCAATTCCAAACACCCCGCACATCGGAGAAGACAATGAGACTGGTCAGGCTGAGAGCGCCGGGCGGCTTGGGCAATCTCGACCTGGTCGAGGAAGATCCGCCCCAGCCAGGGCCGGGCGAGGTGCTGGTCAGGATCCGGGCCTGCGCGTTGAACATGCGCGACGACTTTGCCGTGCAAGGCAAGATGCCTCTCGCCGACGGCCGTGTTCCGGTCTCCGACGGCGCCGGCGAGGTGATTGCCCTCGGCGACGGTGTCGATGCACTCAAGCCCGGAGACAGCGTCGTCAGCGTCTTCTATCCCTGGTGGCTGGGCGGCGACATGACGCCCTCGACCCGGCGCGATATTCCGGGAGACAGTTTCGACGGCTTCGCCAGCGAGTATGTCTGCATGCCGGCGCACGCTTTCACCAGGGCACCGGCAGGCTATACGCATGTCGAGGCGGCGTCGCTCACCTGCACCGGCGTTACTGCGTGGCGCGGCCTGGTTGTGTGCGGCAAGGTGAGGCCGGGCGACGCGGTGCTGGTCCTCGGTTCGGGCAGTGTATCGCTATTCGCGCTGCAATTCGCCAAAGCCGCCGGCGCCCGGGTCATCGCCACCTCATCCGACGAGCAGAAGCTGGAGCGGCTCAAGCGCCTCGGAGCCGACGCCGTCATCAACTACAAGTCCGTCCCGGACTGGGGTCGCAAGGCCAGGGATCTGACGGGCGGGCGCGGCGTCGATCACGTGATCGAGGTCGGCGGACCCGCCACGCTGGCGCAGTCCATTGCGGCCTGCAGCACGGGCGCGCATATCGCGCTGGTCGGCGTCCTGACCGGCTTTGCGGCGGAAGTGTCTATCCCCGCCCTGTTTTCCAACCAGATCCGCATCAGCGGCATTTCCATCGGCAGCCGGGCCGACCAGGAGGATATGATCCGGGCGATAGAGGCTATCAGGCTGAAGCCCGTCATAGACCGCCATTTTCCGCTGCAGGACATCGCCACCGCCTTCGCGCACTACGAATCCCAAAAGCATTTCGGCAAGGTCTGCCTTGAAGTTTGAGCACTCTCCACCAGCAGCACGATGAAGGGGATCGTCGGGTCCGTGCCTTCGTCGTGATTCTGCCTAGGTCGCGATGTCGTTGACCGGCAGCAGGGGCTTGGGAAGGTCGGCCTCACCGAGCCCGCTGCGCAACTCGATCTCGATGTCGCGGCATATCTGCGAGATCGGAACGTCGTTGGCGTTGCCCTCGAATGGGTTGGCGCTGCTTTCGCCGACCTGGTCGAGGGACATGTAAGCCCAGCCCAGCAGCGTGCTGAACGGGATCGTCAGCCAGATTGCGATCGACCCGAGCGCGCCACCCAGTTTGCCCATATCGGCAAAGACGGGAACGACCCCGAATGGCAGCAGCGTGCAGAAGATCATCACGAACATCGAACTGACGATGGCGTATTGCCTGGGATAGGGATTGTTCTTGATGCGATCGCAGCGCGCCTGCTGGTCATGGAAGTCGCGGATCAGCTTGGTCAGTTCGCCATAGATCTGAGGAGGGAGCTTTGTGTCCTTGAACAGCGCATTGACCTGGACAGATTGCAGTTCGAGCAGGGCTATCGCCGGCTGGGGCGATTTCAGGACGTCCTCGGCCTGTTCGGCGAGCAGTGGACGCAGCTCGTCGGCGACCGAGCTCGCATCCTCGTGGATACGGTAGCGCCGCCGGTATTCGATATTGGCGGCCCGCGCCATGGATTCCCATGGCATCGGCCGGCGCAGAGAAAAACGCAATGCCGTCATCCAGGCGATGTGGCGATAGATGAGCTGTCTGGCCGTCGGCGCGTCGAGGAAATCCCTGCAGAAATTGGACCACAACCGGCTGCTGGCCGTAATTTGCGTAAAAGCCTGCAGCGCGTCGCTGCTGCGGGTGAACACCTGCGAATTCTTGAACCCGGCAACGAGCGATACAGTGGTGCCAAGCACCAGCACCACCGACCATGGCACCGAGAACCCGGCGATGCCCGGAAAACGGTAGGCCGCCACAGCCAGTCCGCTCACCACCACCATGTAGATGACGCTGCGCCGCGACCAGAGCGCGAAATCCACTATTTTGTAGGAACGGCCTACATACATCGGGTCCCCTCAACTTATCGACAGGTGTGGTTTTGCACCGCCGGAATCTCGTCGCTTCATTGTGCCTTTGCAGCCCCGAACCGCAACCCGTCCATCAACAGCTTGACCAGCCGGCGCGAGCGGTCGCGCCATTCGGGGGTGTCGGGCGCTGAATAGATGCCGCTCAGCGCGTGCAGCACGTCGGAAGCGTCGACGTCGCCGCGGATGGTGCCGTCGGCCACCGCCGCCTCGACCAGCTGTCGCAAGGCTTGCGACACCCGGCCGAACGTGTCGGAAAACAGCGTCGAATTGGTGGTGAGCACAATGCGCAGGCTGGTCGCCAGGCCGCGCTTGGTGGCGATGTAGTCGACGAAGCGCTGCATCCACTGTTCCAGCGCGACATCGGACGGATGTTTTTGGGCAAGCTCGCCGGCGGCCGCGCACAGCGCCTCCACCTCGCGGCGATAGACCACCTCGACCAGATGCTCGCGCGTCGGGAAATGCCGGTAGAGCGTGCCGATGCCGACGCCAGCGCGGCGCGCGATCTCCTCCAGCGAGCCATCGATGCCGCGCTCGGCAAAGACGGACACCGCCACCTCGACCAGCCGGTCGCGATTGCGCCGCGCATCGGCGCGCAGCGGCTTTGCGTCTACGGCCTCGGCCTTCTGTTCAGCAATGGCGGACGGCTCGCTGGCCAATTTTTTTCTCCACATCGTGTCATGGGGCTTGAACCCGGCCGGGTCAGCCACCACGTAATAAACGGAGGCGCCTCCGTTTTAGTGGAGCACCTTTATCATATAATCAGGGGAACCGGTATGTCACGTCTTTCGAACACGCAAGCCGACATCTCCCCTGCCCGCCTGCCTCGCGGGAGATCCGCTGCCGTCTCCGCTTTCGCGATCAAGACCTGACCGAACGGTTACCTTGCCCTTCCGCGGCAAGGCACCAGTTCAATCCCATCCGCGTCAAGCAACTGGAGCCAGACGCCCATGACCAGCCTTCCCATCACCCTCACCATCAACGGACACAAACACGAACTGGAGGTCGATCCACGCGTAACCCTGCTCGACCTGCTTCGCGAGCGGCTCGATCTCACGGGCACCAAGAAGGGCTGCGATCGCGGCCAGTGCGGCGCCTGCACGGTGCTGGTCGACGGCAAGCGCATCAACTCGTGCCTGGCGCTGGCGGTCAGCCATGACGGCGCCCAAGTCTTGACCATCGAAGGCGTCGCCCACGGCGAGGAACTGCATCCTGTGCAGGCCGCCTTCATCGCCCATGACGGCTTCCAGTGCGGGTTCTGCACGCCCGGCCAGATCATGAGCACGCTCGGCCTGATCGCCGAGGGACAGGCCGGCGACGATCCCGAACGCATCCGCGAGGGGCTGAGCGGCAACATATGCCGCTGCGCGGCCTATGGCGGCATCGTCGAGGCCGTCCTGGAAGCCCAGCAACAGCTTGTCAAAGCCGACCGGAGGACCGCGGCATGAGAGATTTCGATTACATCAGGCCCGCCACCATCCCCGACGCCATCGCCGCGGCAGCCGAGCCGGGTTCGGCCTATCTCGCCGGCGGCACCAATCTGCTCGACCTGATGAAAGGCGGCATCACCAGTCCCGAGCGTATCGTCGACATTTCCCGGTTGCCGGAGCTTAACCGCATCGAACGCCTGGACGATGGCGGCCTGCGCATCGGCGCGCTGGTGCGCAATGCCGATCTCGCCCATGACACGGCGTTCGCCAAATCCTATCCGGCGGTGGCCGAGGCGCTGCTGTCGGGCGCTTCGGCTCAGCTTCGCAACGCCGCGACCGTCGGCGGCAATCTGTTGCAGCGCACGCGCTGCAGCTATTTCTACGACACCGCCAGCGCCTGCAACAGGCGCGAGCCAGGCGCCGGCTGCGACGCGCTGGAAGGCGAGAACCGCCTGCACGCCGTGCTCGGCTGGAGCGACGCCTGCATCGCCACCCACCCGTCGGACTTCTGCGTGCCGCTGGTGGCGCTCGACGCCGTGGTCGAGATCGAAGGCAAGAAGGGCCGGCGCCATGTGACGCTGGAGGAATTCCACCGGCTTCCCGGCGAAACGCCGCAGCGGGAGAATGCGCTGGAGCCCGGCGACCTGATCGTGGCGGTGCGTCTGCCGGCGGAGGCGGCCTCCTTCTCCGCCAATGCCCGCTACCTGAAAGTCCGCGAACGCACCTCTTATGCTTTTGCCGTCGTATCGGCCGCGGCAGCGCTCGTCGTGGATGGCGGCAAGATCCGCGCCGCAAGGCTGGCGCTGGGCGGCGTCGCGGCCAAGCCGTGGCGGGCACGAACGGCGGAAGCCGTCCTGCTTGGCGCCGACGCCAACGAGGTGACCTTCGCCAGCGCCGCGGAGGCCGCCCTGGCCGATGCCAGCCCATCCGGCGACAATGCGTTCAAGATCGAGCTTGCCCGACGCATCGTGGTCAGGGCGCTGATGTCTGCCCAGGCGGGAACGCCCGAGCGGCTGCCAGCCCTTCCTGCCTCCCCGTTCTCAAACATTCCCGGAGCGCGCCATGACGCTTGAACTCAGCCTCAACCAGCAACCCGCCCATGCCCGGCAGGGCTCCAGCATCGGCCAGCCGCTGACCCGTCGCGACGGCTTTCTGAAAGTCACCGGAGCCGCGCGCTATGCCGCCGACAACCATCCGCCCGGCATGCTTTACGCCGTGCTCGCTGTCTCTAGCATCGCGCGCGGCCGCGTTGCCGCGCTGGATATCGAGGCGGCCAAGGCGCACCAGGGCGTGGTCGAGGTGATGACGCCCAAGAACCGGCCGGCGCTCGCCGCCGATCCGGATGCCAAGGACCATCCCTTCATGTTCCGGCTCGACCTGCTGCAAAACGATCAGGTCCGCTACCCCAACCAGAGCATCGCCGTGGTGATCGCCGAGACGCTGGAGGCGGCGACCGAGGGGGCGGCGCTGCTGTCGCCGCGTTATGAAGTGCTGCCGGCGCGCGTTGGCCTCGACGGCGCTGAAAGCTTCGTGCCGCGCGGTGTCGGCGTCGGCGGTCCGGCGGTGCAGCACAAGGGCGATGTCGAGGCCGGCCTCAAATCCGCAAAGACGCGGATAGAGGCCACCTACGAGACGCCGGCCCAGTACCACAACGCCATGGAGCCGCATGCGATCGTCGTCGCCTGGGATGGCGACACACTGTCGATCGACACGCCGAGTCAGGGCCTTGCCATGGCGCAGGGCCGCATCGCCGGCCTGTTCGGCATCGCGCCGGAAAACGTCCACATCCGGAGCCCGTTCCTGGGTGGCGGCTTTGGCTCGAAAGGCATGATCTCCGGGCCGCAGGTGCTCGGCATCCTGGCGGCGCGCCTCGTCGGCCGTCCGGTCAAGCTGGTGCTGCGGCGTGAGCAGATGTACGGCCCGGTCGGCCACCGTGCGCCGACGCGCCAGACGCTGCGCATGGGCATGGATGGCGAAGGGCGGCTGACGGCACTCGACCATCACGCCAAGACTGCGTCGAGCACGTTCGACGATTTCTTCGAACCGGCGGCGGATGCCTCGCACACGCTCTATGCCAGCCCGGCCATCGCCACCTCGCACGATGCGGTGCGGTTGGACACCGGTACGCCGCTGTTCATGCGGGCGCCCGGCGAAGCCACCGGCTCGATCGCGCTCGAAAGCGCCATCGATGAGGCGGCACACGCCTGCGGCATGGACCCACTGGAGTTCCGGCTGCGGAACTATGCCGAGGTCGAGCCGATGACCGGCAAGCCGTTTTCCTCCAAGGCGCTGCGCGAGTGCTACAGGCAAGCGGCCGAGACGTTCGGCTGGGCGAGCCGCCCGCTTCAGCCCCGGCTGATGCGCGACGCGGACGGTTTCCTGACCGGCTGGGGCATGGGCACGGCGACGTTTCCGGCCCTGATGTTCCAGGCCGAGGCCCGCGCCGTGCTGAGAAGCGATGGCAGCGGCCTGATGGAGACCGGCGCGCAGGACATGGGGCAAGGCGCCTGGACCGCCTTTGCCCAGATCGCCGCCGACGGGCTGGGACTGGATATCGACCAAGTCGATTTCAGGGCCGGCAGTTCCGATCTGCCCAATGCAGGCATTGCCGGCGGCTCCGGCCACACGGCGACGGCCGGCATGGCGATCCACAATGCGGGCGCCGCCGTCATCGCCAGGCTCGCCGATCTCGCCACCGGCAACGAGGCCTCGCCGCTGTTCGGCGCCGGCAATGAAGGCGTGCTGGCGCGCGGTGGCCACCTCTATCGGCGCGACGATGAAAGCCGCGGTGAAAGCTATGCCGAGATCCTCACGCGCGCGGGCCTCACCGAGATCGAGGGCCATGGCAAGGGCGCTCCCGACCCGGCGTCCCAGGAGGCCTATGCCAAGCACGCGCATGGCGCCGTGTTTGCCGAGGTGAAGGTCGATCCGGATTTCGGCCAGATCCGCGTCACAAGACTTGTCGGCGCGTTCGCCGCTGGAAGGATCATCAATCCCAGGCTGGTGCGCAGCCAGTATTATGGCGGCATGATCTGGGGCGTCTCGTTCGCGCTGCATGAGGAAGCCATCACCGACCGGCGCTCGGGCCGGATCCAGAATGCCAACCTCGCCGAATATCATGTCCCGGTGAATGCCGACGTTTCGTCGGTCGAGGCGCTGCTGGTCCACGAGGACGACCCTCATGTCAACGCGCTCGGCATCAAGGGCGTTGGCGAAATCGGCATCACCGGCACGGCCGGCGCCGTCGCCAATGCAGTCTGGCATGCAACCGGCGTGCGGCCCCGGCGCTTTCCGATCCGCATCGAGGACCTGCTGGGGTGAGGAGTGGTCCGCCTAGCGGACGGGAAGCCAATTGCTCGGCTTCCCGAACGACGAACGGTGAAAGCCCGGTCCGCTTTCGGGCGGATCAAAAGGTCCAGCGGACCTTTTAAGGGCTGAACGCCCGAAGGGTCCGGAGCGACAGCGAAGGGCCGGACAGCGGGCGTTAGGTCCTCGCCGGCCCAACATAAGATCAACGACTTCGCGTCAAGCAACTGGAGCCAGATGCCCATGACGAAAACAACGATCCCCGTCCATCTCGACATCAACGGCCACCTTCACGGGCTCGACATCGAGCCGCGTGTGACGCTGCTCGACGCCTTGCGCGACCGGCTCGGCCTGACCGGCACCAAGAAGGGCTGCGACCACGGCCAGTGCGGCGCCTGCACGGTGCATATCGACGGCGAGCGTGTACTGGCTTGCCTGACGCTGGCCGCCCAGGCCGAAGGCCGCACCGTCACCACCATAGAGGGGCTTGCACGGGAGGGCGAAATGCATCCCGTGCAGGCTGCCTTCCTTGAACAGGACGCCTTCCAGTGCGGCTATTGCACGCCGGGCCAGATCATGTCGGCGGTCGCTTGCATCCGGGAAGGCCATGCCGGCTCCGACGACGAGATCCGCGAATACATGGCCGGCAATCTCTGCCGCTGCGGCGCCTATCCGCACATCGTCGCCGCCATTCGCCAAGCCGCCTTGGAGGTCGCATCATGAGGGACTTTTCCTATTTTCGCGCCAGCTCGGTCGATGCGGCACGCCAGGCGGCCGCCCTGCCCGGCGCCATGCTCTTGGCCGGCGGCACCACGCTGATCGATCTCGCCAAATGCGGCGTCGCCGAGCCCGAGACACTGGTCGACATCGCTCATCTCAAGGGATTGGACAGCATCGAGGTGGACGAACGCGGCGCCACCATCGGCGCGCTGGCCAGGATGAGCCATGTCGCCGACCATGCCGACATCAAGAGCCGCTTTCCTGCGGTGTCGGAAGCCCTGTGGCAGGCGGCTTCCGCGCAGATCCGCAACATGGCAACCATCGGCGGCAATCTGATGCAGCGCACGCGCTGCCCCTATTTCCGCGACCCGGCGAATTTTTCCGCCTGCAACAAGCGCGAGCCCGGCTCTGGCTGTTCGGCGATCGGGGGCGTTACCCGTGGCCATGCCGTGCTCGGCACCAGCGAGGCCTGCATCGCCATGTATCCGGGCGACCTCGCCGTGGCGCTGGTCGCCTTCGACGCGATCGTGCATGTGGGCGAGCGCCAGATCCCGGTCGACGACTTTTTCCTGCTGCCCGGCACCACGCCGGATAGGGAACATGCGATGGAACCGGGCGAGATGATCACCGCCATCGAGATCCCCGGCTCGGCCGCTGCCCGGCGGTCGACCTACCTGAAAATCCGCGACCGGCAATCCTATGAGTTTGCCGCCGCAAGTGCGGCTGTCGGTATCGAATTCGAGGCTGACGGGCGCACCATCCGCGATCTGCGCGTCGCACTCGGCGGTGTCGCGACGAAACCATGGCGGGCGCGGACCGTGGAAGACGCGCTGAAGGGCAAGGCGCTGGAGCCGGAAACCGTGCGGTCCGCCAGCCTGCTCGCTGTCGAAGGCGCCGTCGACCATGGCGCCAACCACTACAAGATCGAGCTCGCGCCGCGCGTCGTCGCGCGCGCCATCCTCAAATTGGGAGAAACGGCATGACCGTTCACATCGCAAGGACCGTTCCCGTCGGAAGACACGGCGATGCGTCCGACGGCGCTTTTGCCGAAGCCGTCGGCGGCCGGCTGTCGCGCGTCGACGGCCCGGCCAAGATCACCGGTGCGGCGAAATACGCCGTCGAGCAGCAACTCCAAGGCCTCGCCTACGCCGTGCTGGTCGAAAGCACGATTGCATCTGGCAAGGTGCGCTCGATCGACACAACTGCCGCCGAGGCGGCGCCCGGCGTGCTGCAGGTGTTGACGCCGGACACCATCATCAGCCTGAGGACCGCGGCGGACTGGTTCGGCACGCCGCCGCCCGACAAGCCCTATTGCCCGCTCGCGCGCGACATCACTTTTTCGGGCCAGCATGTCGCCGCTGTCGTCGCCGAGACCTTCGAGCGGGCGGTCGCGGCGGCGGCCCTGGTCAAGGTCAGCTATGACGAGACATCTTCCATCGTCGACCTCAGCGATGCCAAGGCCGGCGACGGCATCCCGATCGACGCCATGACCAAGGAATGGGGCGATGCGCAAGGTGCGTTCGCCTCGGCACCGGTCCGCATCTGCGCCGCCTACAACACGCCGCGCGAATACCAGGCGCCGATGGAGCCGCATGGCCTGATCGCGCGCTGGGAAAGCGACAAGCTCACCGTGTGGGAGCCAAGCCAATGGCTGGACGGTATGGCGCGCACCTATGCCGAATGGTTCGGCGTGCCGTTCGAGAATGTGCGGCTGGTCTCGCCCTATATTGGCGGCGGCTTCGGCTCCAAGGCGCTGGCGCTCAGCCATGGCGCGGTGGCCGCATGTGCGGCCAAGATGCTCGGCCGGCCGGTGCGGCTGGTGATGACGCGGCCGCAGACTTTCACCGGCTATGGCGGCCGTGCCGCAACGCGGCAGACGGTGACGATCGGCGCCGACGCGCAAGGAAAAATCCAGTCGATCGTGCATCGCGGCGTCAATGAAACATCCATCGACGGCATGTGGGTCGAGCCGCTGGGATCGGTCACCTCGATCATGTATGCGACGCCAAATTTCTCCTCGAAGCAGAATGTCGTGCGGGTCAATTCGGTGGTGCCGGGCGCCATGCGCGCGCCGGGCGAAAACCCCTCGGCCTTCGGCATCGAAAGCGCCATCGACGAGCTCGCTTACGTGGTCGGCATTGACCCGCTGGAAATCCGGCTCCGGAACTATGCCGAGCAGGATCCGCATGCCAAGAAAGCCTGGTCGACCAGACAGTTGCGCGAGGCTTTTGCCGCAGGCGCGGAGCGCTTCGGCTGGGCCAGGCGCTCGCCCGAACCGCGCTCGATGCGCGACGGCAACCAGCTGATCGGCTGGGGAGTCGCGGCCGGCACCTATCCGGTTCGGCGCGCCTATGGCGAGGCGATCGTGCGCATCCTGGCCGACGGCTCGGTCGAGGTCGAAAGCTCGTCGATCGACATGGGTCAAGGGACCTACACCATCCTGGCGCAGACCGCCGCCGAAACGGTCGGCGTGCGAGCCGACGACGTGGTGGTGAAGCTCGGCGACTCCCGTTTCCCCCGGGCCGGCGTCACCGGCGGTTCGCGGCTGGCCGGTGTGATGACCGGCGCGGTCCATAAGGCGGCGACCTCGGCGCTGGACCAACTGGTCGGGCTGGCGATCAGCGACCCGCGCTCGCCCTTCCATGCGCTGCAGGCGAACACTTTGGTCGTCGCCAATGGCCGCATCGCCTCGCCGCGCGGCGACGGCCCCGATGCCTCGATCGCCGAACTACTTATAAGCGTCGGCCGCGACCATATCGAAGCCACCGGCGACACCATGCCGGAAAACTCGACCGCCGAGGAGCGCTACAAGAACTACACCACCATCGCCATGTCGGTGCCGCACACCGAGGGCGACTATTCCCGCCACTCCTGGTGCGCGCATTTCATCGAGGTGCGCGTCGACGAGGATTTCGGCACGGTGCGTGTATCGCGTGTGGTGTCGGCGCTGGATTCGGGGCGGCTCTACAACCCGAAACTTGCCGAAAGCCAATGGAAGAGCGGCATCATCATGGGCATCGGCCAGGCACTGCTGGAAGAAGGCATCGTCGACCGCCGCCACGGCCGTGTCGTCAACAACAACCTCGCCGATTACCTCGTGCCAACCAACGCCGACATTCCCGACATCGAGGTGATCTCGGTCGGCATCCCCGACCCGCATTCCTCCGTGCTCGGCGGCAAAGGCGTCGGCGAACTGGCCATTGTCGGCGTGGCGCCGGCGATTGCCAACGCGGTGTTCCATGCGACGGGAAAGAGAGTAAGGGATTTGCCGATCACGCTTGAGAAGCTGATCTAGAGAGCAACACCGAAGCTGCCGCCCCCCTTCGGAACCGGCTTGGGGGAGTTCGGCAGTTCCAACGATCAGAACTTATAGGCGACGCCGATCCGGGACATCATGCGTCGTCAGTTCAATCTCGTCGGGATTGAGGGGAGCTCCGTTGACGAACGCGTGACGCAGGGAGTTGTGGCGGCCGAAATCGGCGAACCGGTACTCGCCGCGAACCACCCAATTGTCGGTGACGGCGTATTCGGCGCCGGCGCCCAGCGTATAGCCCGTTACGGTATCCTTCACGTCGGCATAGGGACCGCCCGGAATATCGGTGGTGGTGTGCTTGTAGCTTGCCACAGCCAGGCCGCCGGTGACAAAGGGAAGCCAGCGATCCATCGCATAGCCGGCCCGCAGGCGCACGGAGCCAACTGACTCCATCTTGAGCTCGCCGCCAAAGGCCGGGTCATCGATGCCGAGCGCCCGATAGAGCGTCGTGTCCTTCACGCTTGCGAAGCTGTAGTCGCCCTCGATGCCGAGAACCAGCCCACCGTCGAACTGCTTGTTGTAGCCGCCATAAAGACCGCCGAAACCACCGGACGGACTGTAGCCCCAGCCGTAATTGTCGAAGCTGTCCGGGGCAAAGACTTGCCCTGCCCTTGCGTTCCCCCAGGCATATCCGGCATGCGCGCCAATATAGCCGCCGGACCAGTCGTAGGTGGCTGCGACAGGCAAGACCTCGCTGGTGTCCGCTGCGGACGCCATACCGACAGGCGTGAGGATGAAGGCTGTGGCGAGAAGGATGGTTTTCATCGTTTGCTATCCCGAAACTATTGCCTCGCCCCGCGCGAAAAAAGCGCGGGGGTTTGTTCAGCGACGACAGGTCAGAATTTGTAGCTGAGCCCGACCCGGATATCCTGCGTCTGCAGATCGACATGCGTTTCGGTAGGCAGGCCGGCGGCCACCGAGAGGTCCTGGCTGCCGAAATCCGAGTAACGATATTCGGCCCGCGCGATCCACTTGTCGGTAAAGGCGTGCTCGATGCCGGCGCCAACGGTCCAGCCGACATGGCTGTCGCTGTGGAGCGTTACTTCGGCGGCAGGGCCACCGGCGCTGACCGCAATAAGCTCATACTTGGCCGCGGCGACGCCGGCAGTGATGTAGGGCAAGGTCCGATCGAAAGCATAGCCGGCCCGCAGCCGCGCCGACCCCGACCATTTGAGTTCGCTCTTGAGCAAGGTGGTGACACCGCCGCCGCCGGCGTCGAGGGCCGTCAGCCCATCTATATTGCTGTACACAATGTCGGCCTCGGCGCCGATCACGAAGCTGTTCTCCATCTGGTAATTGGCGCCGATATGGACGCCGCCGATAAACCCGTTCGGATCGGTGGAGACATTGAGATCGGTGGCCCCGCCCAGTCCGCCGCCGGCGATGAACAGATTGGATTTTCCGGCTGCGTAACCGAAGTGAACGCCAGCATAGAGGCCTGACCAGTCATAGGTGGAGGCAACAGGCGAAGCCTCATTGATGTCGGCCGCACACGCCATACCGAGCGGCGCGAGAATGAAGGCCGTTGCGAGAAGAAGAGTTTTCATTGTTGTCTGCTGCCCCAATTTGTCATGGTCCCCGCCGAGGTTGCCCGCGGAGATCCAGCTGTTGTCGAGAAATACGGTGTTGCATTGTCCGCCGGCCGCGTCTTGGGCTGGGCCGCACCCGAATTGTCCTGGAGAGCACTGCGACGCTTTCTCGGTCGGTGTGGCCATTCAGCCTCAGGCGATCGGCTGCCTGTGTTCGGCAGGTCAGCATCGAGCCTGATCGCGACCCGTCCCCGCTCCACGGGCGCTCGGGAGGTGTTCGGCGGCGAGCGGCGGGCTCTATCCTATTGAGCCTGAACCGCGAGCGGCGTGCCCATGTCCGAGACGAGTTTGACGAGATCGGCTTGGCGTCTCGTGCCAGTTTTGGCGAAGATACGGTTGAGATGCGTCTTCAGCGTGTTCTCGCCAATGCCAAGCGACAATGCGCTCTTCGAGGCGGACAATCCGCTGCCGATGCGCAGCAGGACCCGCGCCTCCGCCGGCGTAAGGTCGAACAAGGTGGTGAGAACGGCCTCGGGGAGTGGGGAAGAGGACGTCGTCGTCGACACGAAGACAGCGGCGCATGCGGGCTGGAAAGCGGCGCGAGCCGTTCCTTCGCTCAACGGCAGCACATATGCCACGGCGGGCGGCTGGCCCGGGGCCGAAATGGGCAGGCCAATGCCGCGGGAGCCAAGCAGAAAATCCGCGCTCGCCGCGCTGGCGATCGCTTCCAGCAGGGCGCGGGCCACCGCCGGATTTTGCACCTGGAGCACGCCGTTCCTGGAAAGAATGGGGCCTTGCGCGGAAAACATCCCTTCGGCGGCGCCGTTGGCGTGGAGGATCGCTCCATTGGCACCGGTCAGGACAACAGGCACCGCCAGATGGTCGAGTGCCTGGCGGTAGAGATTGGCGGTGACGCGGCTCTGATCGAGCAGGTCTCCGATCAGCGACGCACGGCGCAGATGCGGCGAGAGCAACGCCAGGAAACGCTGATCTTCGGCTGATATGGCCTCCCTGGTGGCCCGCGTGGTGCAACCCATCAGCCCGATCCGGTCCGGCGTATGAACGAACTTGGTGATGCAGCCTTCTCGCAGCCCCTGCGGTTTGGCCCAATTCAGAAAAAATGCTGTTTGCTGGAGCTCGGCTTCGCTCATCTGCGACAGCGTTGCGACAGGGGTGTCGATGTCGCCGACGACCGCAGCCTTCAGCCCGGGAATCATGTCAAAATCATAATCCTCCTGGAGCACGCGCATCTGCTCGGGATCCCAGGGCGATTGGGCCGCGAAGCGGCCATGGTTGCCGGCGGTGCTGGCAAGCGCGATGGTCGTATAGGCCGCGTCGACAGCCCCAGTGATCCGGATCATCACCCCCGCCCAACCGTCGGGGTCCAGGACGCAATCATAGATATCGCCGATGATCGAACAGAGAATTTCGCTGCTCAGCCTCTCCACACGCCCCCCATTTTGCTCCGATCTCGCCTCGAAGGAATTTGTGGCGTCATACTTTCAGGTGACGCCACGCGCGGTTGATCTCGATTAAGGATTTGAATTCGATCAGTTGATACCTGGCGGCTATTGTCGCTGGTTATTCTAGGAATGGGAAGCATCGCGCTCAATATATTAGAGAGAGCGAATATATATCGGGTTGCACCATTGTCACAAAAGACGATCTTTTCATCGGCTCAGTTGCCATCGCATCTTAGCGAACGCGAACGATTTGCCCTCTGGCAAGACATTCACGTCGCGCAGATATGGTCGGTCGAGTACGGCATATCGGAAAACCTGCCTTTCGAAGCGGCGATCGAAGCCACGGCTGTCGGGCCGCTCGTCCTTGGCCAGATGTCGGGAACCATCAAGGACGCGACGAGGAGGGCGAGCAACATCGCCGACGACGACAATGACGGATACCTGCTGCTGATCAATAAGGCCGACACCGTGTTGTCCGGGGCTCAGCTCGGCCGCGAATACGGCATCGGTCAGGGCGAAGCCGTCCTCGTCACGGCGTCGGAAGCGCTGAAAATGGGCGGAGCCGACAGCAATGTGTGGGCAAACATAGTTGTCCCGCGCGCCATCCTCACCCAAGCCTTCCCACAGATCGACGACAGGCTGGCGTTGAAGATCGGCGCTGAAAACGAAGCGCTCGATCTTCTCAAGCGGTATTGCCTGCTTCTTGAAGCCGGCCGCCCCCTCGCCTCGCCCGATCTCATAGCGCACGCCACGGAAACGATTGTCGATCTGATCGGGCTGGTGACCGGCGCGAAAGGCAAGGCCGCCGAACTGGCGGGCCTTCGCGGCCTGCGCGCCGCCCGCCTGCAAGCGGTCCTGGCCAAGATCGCCGACGATTTCGTCAACCCCGGCATCTCCGCCCAAGGCGTCGCACAAGAACTCGGCCTCTCGGTGCGCTACGTCCACGACCTTCTTCAGGAGACGGGCACCAGCTTCACCGAGCGCGTTCTCGAACTGCGCTTGCAGCGCGCCCGCAAGGTGCTCTCGCAGAGACACGATGACACGCGGGTCAGCGACATCGCCATGATGAGCGGGTTCAGCGATGTGTCGTATTTCAACCGCTGCTTTCGCCGCCGGTTCGGCCATACGCCGACGAGAGCCAGATAGGGTTGGCTCCTCCGCCGGCGCACCTGCGCGATCGCACCGAACTGCCACAGTGCGCACAAAATGAACCGCTCTTCACTCCAGTCCAATTCCAGTGCGGCCCAGCCCAAGACAATCCCTGTCCGCGATGCGATGTCAGCCTCAGGGTGAAACGACCGTGACGTCAGGGGACTGAATGCCGCAGAATGGTTTGGGGTGCCGCAAGGCGAAGACGTTGAAGTATCTCGCATTGACGTCGACCGCACTGGTCTGTCTTGGCCAGCCAATCACTGCCTCGGCTGCCGAGACCTGGGCCGGGGCTATTTCCACGGATTGGTTCACCGCCGGAAACTGGAACAACAGCGCTGTTCCCACGTCGGGTGACGACGTTGTGCTCAACGCGGCGTTCCCGAATCCGACCGTGGTCAATGGGCCGAACGCGGCCGCGCATTATCTGTATCTTGGCACCATCGACAGCTATACAGGCTCGCTGACGATCAAAAACGGCGGTACGCTCGCCAGCACCGCAGGTTTTGTCGGCTATCTTTCGAACGCGAACGGCGTCGTGACCGTTACGGGAGCAGGCTCGGCCTGGAACAACAGTTCGGATCTTTCCCTTGCTTTGGGTACCAACAGCAACGGCACCTTGGCGATCTCGAATGGCGGCACCGTAACCGACACTGTCGGCCATGTCGGCTACGGCCAGGGCACCGGCACCGTGACTGTCGACGGTACCGGCTCGACCTGGACCAACAGTGGCGACCTCTATATCGCCGGACTTGGCACCGGCACGCTTGTCGTCACCAAGGGCGGCGCGGTCAGCAATGCCCTGGGCACCATCGGTTGGCATGCAGATTCCAATGGCATGGTGACGGTAGACGGTACGGGCTCGACCTGGACAAACAGTTCCAATCTGCTCGTCGGCGATCAGGGTACGGGAACGCTGACGGTCTCGAACGCCGGCTCCGTCAGCAACGCCTCGGCCCGTGTCGGCCACTTGGCGGGCTCGACCGGCATGGTGTTCGTCGATGGCTCCGGCTCGACCTGGACCAGTAGCGGATCGCTGTCCGTCGGCGATTTCGGCACTGGCAACCTGGCGATCACCCATGGCGGCGCCGTCAGCAATGGCGGCGGGGCCATTGGCGCGATCGCGGGCTCGACCGGCATGGTGTTCGTCGACGGTGCCGGCTCGACCTGGACCAACAGTTCCAACCTGGCTGTCGGCGATTTCGGTTCCGGCACTCTGGCGATCACCAACGGCGCCAACGTCAGCAACGACACAGCCTATGTCGGCAATTCGGCCGGCTCGACCGGCATGGTGTCCGTCGCCGGCGCCGACTCGACCTGGACCAGCGCGGACATGTATGTGGGCGGCCTCAGCACGGGCACGCTGTCGATCTCGAACGGCGGCGCCGTCAGCAGCGACTCGACCTATATCGGCTATGGTGCCGTCTCGGTCGGCACCGTGACGGTCGACGGCGCCGGCTCGACCTGGACCAACAGCGGAAGCTTGTTCGTCGTCGGCCGTGCAGGAACCGGCACGCTGACCATTTCGAACGGCGGCACCGTCGACAGCGTGCTGAGCTATCTCGGCAACTACTCCGTCGGCACCGCCGTGGTCACTGGCACAGGCTCGACATGGAACAGCAGCTCGGCCCTCTATGTCGGCGTCAGCGGGGGCGGTGTCGGCACGCTCACTATCCAGGGCGGCGGCATTGTGAAAAACACCGTTGGCCACCTGGGGAACTCGGCCGGCTCCACCGGAACGGTGACCGTCGACGGAACGGGTTCGATCTGGATCAACAGCTCGGCCTTGTCCGTCGGCACCGCGGGCACCGGCACGCTGACCGTCTCGAACGGCGGAACCGTCAAGAGCGCTGCCGGCACCGTTGGCGGCGTCGGCACAGGTACGGGCGTCGTGACGGTGGGCGGTGCGAATTCCACCTGGATCAACAGCGGCGATGTCTACCTCGGCAACCTCGGAACCGGCACCCTGAATGTCTTGAACGGCGGCGCGGTCAGCAATGCCATGGGCTATGTCGGCTACAATCCAGGCTCGACCGGCACCGCGACGGTCGATGGCGCCGGCTCGACCTGGACCAGCAGTGCGGGCCTCGCGGTCGGCCTCGACGGCACGGGTACGCTGACGATCTCGAACGGCGGCGCGGTTTCAGGCGGGAGCATAGTTACCATAGCCAGCCACGCCAGCTCCGTCGGCACCCTCAATATCGGCGGCGCGACTGGAGCGGCTGCGCTGGCGCCGGGCTTGCTCAACGCCGCGAGCGTCCAATTCGGATCGGGCACCGGCACAATCAACTTCAACCACACCGACACGAACTACGCCTTCGCCTCGGCGATCGGCGGTATCGGCACGATCAACCAGATCGCCGGCACGACGAACTTGACGACCGATTCGAGCGGCTTCACCGGCGCCACCTACGTGGTCGGCGGACGGCTGGCCGTGAATGGTTCGCTGGCCGGTTCGCTGGTGACGATCTCCGGCGGCATATTGAGCGGCAACGGCACGGTCGGCGGCATCCTGGCACAGCCGGGCAGTGTCATCGAACCGGGCAATTCGATCGGCACGCTCCATGTCGCGGGCAATGTCGATCACACGGCGGGCTCGATCTATCAGGTCGAGCTGACCTCGACCGGTCAGTCCGATCTCATCCAGGCGACGGGCACCGCGACGATCGCGGCCGGCGCTGTCCTCGACGTGGTCAAGACCGATGCCGCGCCTTATGTGCTGGGCACGCATTACACCGTGCTGCAGGCCGATACAGGCGTCACCGGCACCTACACGCTCAGCGGCGCCGGCCCGTTCATCGGCCTTGTCGCCAATTACGACCTAACGCATGTCTATCTCGACGTGGTGCAGGCAAAGTCCTTCGCCTCGGTCGGCCTGACGCCCAACCAGATCGCCACGGGCGGCGGCGCGGAAAGTCTTGGCAGCGGCAATACGCTTTTCGATGCCATCTTTGCATTGCCGAGCGACGCCGAAGCCCGGGCAGCCTTCGACCAGCTTTCGGGCGAAATCCACGCCTCGGCCAAGGGCATGCTGGTCGAGGACAGCCGCTTCGTCCGCGACGCAGTCACCAATCGTATCATGTCCGCTTTCGGCGATATTGGCGCGGCCGCATTGCCGGTCATGGCTTATGGCGAAGGTGGCCCCGAAATGGTCGCGGCCGACACCGACCGTTTCGCCGTCTGGGGCCAGGCCTTTGGGTCCTGGGGCAATACCGACAGCGACGGCAACGCCGCCGCCTTCGATCGTTCGACCGGCGGCCTGCTGGCCGGCGCCGACACGCTGGTCGGCGGCTGGCGCGTCGGTGTTCTCGGCGGCTACAGCCATTCGAGCTTCGACGCCGACGATCGCAACTCTTCGGGCAAGAGCGACAGCTATCATCTCGGCCTCTATGGTGGCACCAACTGGGGCGCCATCGCTTTCCGTACCGGTGCTGCCTACTCCTGGAGCAGCCTTTCGACCAAACGCTCGGTTGCTTTCAACGGCTTCACGGATGGGTTGTCGGCCGACTACGATGCCGGTACCGCGCAAATGTTCGGCGAACTCGCCTACAAGGCCGATGCCGGACAATTCAAGTTCGAACCGTTCGCCAACCTGGCCTATGTCAGCGTCCATACCGACGGCTTCACCGAAGACGGTGGCGATGCGGCACTGACCAGCGCCGGCTCGAACACCGATGCGACCTTCACCACGCTGGGCCTGCGCGGTTCGACCGATTTCGCGCTCGGGGGCATGAACGCCACGGCGCGCGGCATGCTCGGCTGGCGCCACGCGTTCGGCGACGTCACGCCGACCTCCAGCTTCGCCTTCGCCGGCGGCGATCAATTCAGCATCGCCGGCGTGCCGATCGCCAGGGATGCGGCCGTCATCGAGGCCGGTCTCGACTTCAACATGTCGGCCAACGCGACGCTCGGTGTGTCCTATTCCGGCCAGTTCGGTGGCGGCACGGTCGATCAGGGCGCCAAGGTCGATCTCGGTATCAAGTTCTGACGGCAACGAAGCGCGCCGGCCGGACAAAGGCAACGCCCGAACGGCGGTCGGCGACGGGACCGGCTTTACGGCACGATCCCGCATATCCCTCCCACCCTACTCCGCCCCACCCTACTCCGGCGATGGAACCGGCGGCCGTGATGTCAGCGCCGTGCCGAAGGCGGCGACAACGACGGCTGCGATCCCGGCCAGTTGCGTTGCGGTCAGGCTTTCATGCAGGAACAGGAAGCCGGCCAGTGCGCCCAGCCCCGGCTCCAGGCAGGTCAGCGTGCCGTAGATGCGCGCCGGCATGCGGGTCAGCGCCACCATCTCCAGGAAGAATGGCAACGCGCTGGAAAACAGGCCGACCAACAGCGCGCTGACTAGGATCGACGGTGCGAGCAGCGCGGTTCCCGCCTGTGCCACGCCGAAGGGCAGCACCAGCACGGCGGCGATCGCCATGCCGTAGGCGGTGGTGCGGGTGCCAAGCTCCGCGCCGGCCTTCTGGGCAAGCACGATATAAAGCGCCCAGAAGCCGCCAGCCGCCAGCGCCAGCATCACCCCGATCGGGTCAAGCGGCGCGACAGAATGGACGAAAGGCGACAACAGCAGGATGCCAGCCACCGCCAGCGCGATCCAGGCAAAGTCGCTGGCGTGCCGCGAGCTCAAGGTCGCCACCAGAAGCGGGCCGGTAAACTCCAGCGCCACCGCGATGCCGAGCGGAATCCTGGCCAGCGCTGCGTAGAACAGGAGATTGAGCGCGGCCAGCGTCACCCCATAGGCGACCAGCCACGGCATGGTGGCACGCGAGGGCCGCATCTGCCAGGGCCGCAGCACCGCGATCAGCATCAGCGCACCGATGACCAGCCTAAGCGTCGTCGTGCCTTGCGCGCCGATCTGCGGGAACAGGCCCTTGGCGAAGGTGGCGCCGATCTGGATCGACACCATGGCGCCCATCAGTGCCGCGACCGGCAAGGGCGCTGCTTCGCGACTGGCAATCGGCGTCGATGTCACGTGATCCCATCCTCCATACCGCCGGGTCCAAACCCGACCGGCGGCATGGAGATAGGGCGAACCGGCCGGCCTGTCGTGAGGCAGCGGCAACTGGCTGCTGGGGCACGGACTGCAGGCACGCTATGAGCCTCCCGGGCCGCGAAGCGTTCATTGCCGCGGCGGACAAGGAATAGCTGGAGATGATCCTGTAGGTGTGAGAGCGCAACGACAACGCTTTAGGCGGTGGCGGCCGAGCGCTTGAAGACGATGGTGACCCGCGTACCCTCGGCAGCGCTCGACTTCACATCGAACTCCGCCTTGGCATTCTCGGTTAGCGAGCGGGCAATCAGCGCGCCGAGCTTGCCGCTCTTGGGCCAGCTCTCGCCGTCCGGCAGGCCGATGCCGTCATCGGCGATCACGATGCGGCAGCCATCACCGTCAACGATGCTGTGCAGCGTGATCGTGCCGCCGTCGCGTCCCTGGAAGGCATGTTTGAGCGCATTGGTCATAAGCTCGTTCACCACCAGCCCGGTCGGCATGGCGACATTGATCGACACCGGATAGGTATCGACCTTCATGTCGAGGCGGATGCCCTCGACCGCATGCGAGTTCATCACCGCCGACGCGATCTGGCTGAGATAGACACCGAGATCGACCTCATCCTTGCCATCGTCCCCCGACAGCGTCTGGTAGAGGATCGCCAGCGCATCGACGCGACCTGCCAGCCTCTCGAAACGCTTCTGATCCGGTTCGGCCGCGTTTCGCGTCTCCATCCGGATCAGCGCGGTGATCATTTGCAGATTGTTCTTCACCCGGTGCTGCAGTTCGCGCAGCAGCGTGTCCTTCTCGCGGATGCGCTCATCAATCGATCGCGCATCTTCGGTTTCGCCATGGGCAGAGACGTCGACCAGCGCCACCAGCCGGAAGCAGGCCTTGCCATTGTCGTCCTCGATGACATTGGAATAGACGTCGACGATCGCCTGTTGGTCTTCCTTCCGCTCCAGCCGGAACGTGCCGATGAAATCGGTGTCCTCGACCACGGCCTCGAACAGCGGCCGGCCCTTCTGCTTGTGCAGGCCGGTGCCGGAAAGCGCCGCCCAGTGTTGCCGAGCGAGCGTCGCCGCCTTGAGGCCGGACAGTTTCTCGAATTCCGGATTGGCATAGACGACACGCTCCTTCGCACCGAGGTCGGAGACGGCAATGGCGATCGGCACCTGGTCGAGGAACTTCTTGAACTGTTCGCTTTCCAGCGCGCTGGCAAGGTCCGGCGTTTCGAGCAGCTGCCCGACCGCTTCGGCCTTCTGTGTATCGGATGTCATCTGCGGCGCCTGTGCTGTGTAATCACCATCAATAACAGCGATACGATCACGCCGCCATCGCCAAAGCACGAGGCGGCATTTCGCGCGCCGCCACGAGCGGTGTGTCGCACAATCTCGAAATCTGCGTAGCCGCCTCGAAATACTTGACCGAAGCCTTGGAAACCGCTCAGGCCGCCGGCTTCGACGCCAGCCGTGGACCGGTCTTGAGGTCGACGATCTCTGGCTTGGCACTGTCCACCGCGCCGTCCCAACCGCCGCCGAGCGCCTTGTTGAGGGCGATGTAGTTGGTCGCCAGCAGGACGCGGCTTTGCAGCAGCGAGTCCTCGGCCGAGTAGAGAGAGCGCTGGGCGTCGAGCACATCGAGAAGGCTGGTCTCGCCGGCCTTGTAGAGCGTGCCTTCGAGACTTGCCGCCTCGCCATAGGACTTCGCCGACGAGGCGAGCTTGCCGATCCGGATGCGCTCCTGCGACAACAGCACCAGCGCGTTCTCGACATCCTCGAGCGCCGTCAGCACCGAAGACCGGTATGCGATGAAATATTGATCGCGCTGCGCCTTGGCGACCTCGACGGCGGCCTGCAATTGGCCGGCATTGAACAACGGCACGCTGAGCGTCGGCCCGAACGACCAGCCAATCGACGAATTCTTGCCGAGATCGCCGAGCTTCAGCGCCGCCGTGCTGATGTCTCCCGTCAGGCTGACGGAGGGATAGCGGGCGGCTTCGGCCTGGCCGACTTTGGCGGTGTATTGCGCATATTGGCGCTCCGCCATGCGCAAATCGGGCCGCGACAGCAGGAGGTCGGCGGGAATTCCGGTAGGCATCGGCAGGCGTGGTGCAGGGATTGGCGCGACCCGCTTCAGCCGCTCGTTGAGCGAGGCAGGCGGCCGGCCGGCCAGCACCGCGAGACGATGCACGGCCTGGGCATAGCTTGCCTCCAGTGTCGGCACCGCGGCTTCGGTGCTCGCTGCCTGCCCCATCGCCTTGGCGACATCGGCGGCGGTCGCCGTGCCCGCCTGCGCCATGGTGCGGGTAAGTTCGGCGGTCTGCCTTTGCGACGCGGCCGAACGGCGGGCGAGCGCGATGCGGGCCTGGTAGCCGCGCGCCTGGGCATAATAGGAAGCGACATCGCCGACCAGGGTGAGAAGCGTCGAGCGCAGTTCCTCCTGCGAGGCGTCCAGCCCATAGCGGGCAGCCTCGACGCCCCTGCGGTTGGCGCCGAACAGGTCGAGTTCCCAGCTGGCGTCAAAGCCGGCCTGATACTCGCTGTAGGTGGCATCAGAGCCAGACGTGGCTTCTGACGACTTGTTGCGGGAGACCGAGCCGGAGCCCTCGGCCGACGGCAGCAACGTGCCTGCACTCTGGCGATAGCTGGCGCGCGCCTCGCGGATTTTTGCCTTGGCGGTGGCGACATCGAGATTGCCGGCAACCGCTTCCTCGACAAGCGTGTTCAACTCGGGATCGCGCAGCCGCTGCCACCATTTCGACAGTTGCGCCGGCTGGGCAGGCTTTGGCTTCTGGCCGCTCCAGCTTGCAGGCATCGCCAATATCGGCGTCTGATAATCCGGGCCGACGACGCATCCCGCGAGCAGGACAGCGGTAAGCATAGGCGCAAGGAGCCGCCTCGCGGCCACCGAGCCACGTTCCAAGCCTGTCATGTGAAGTTTTCCTTATTGCTGGTTGACCGTCACCGGCGTCTCGCCCGTATCTGGTTTGGCCGCCCTGCCCTTGAAGATGCGTCGCACCGTGACGAACAATAGCGGTACCAGGAACACGCCGATGACCGTCGCCGCGATCATGCCGCCCATCACGCCGATGCCGACGGAGTTCTGCGCGCCCGAGCCCGCGCCGCTGGCAATCGCCAGCGGCAGCACGCCGAGGATGAAGGCCAGAGACGTCATCAGGATCGGCCGCAGCCGCTGTCGTGCTGCCTCAAGTGTCGCCTCGACCAGCCCCATCCCGGCGGTCTGCCGCTCGATGGCGAACTCGACGATCAGGATGGCGTTCTTGGCGGCGAGACCGATCGTGGTCAGCAGGCCGACCTTGAAATAGACGTCGTTGGACTGGCCGAACAGGCTTGCCGCCAGCAGCGCGCCGAAGATGCCGATCGGCACCGACAGCATGACCGCGAACGGGATCGACCAGCTCTCATAAAGTGCTGCCAGGCAAAGGAACACCACAAGGGCCGAGATCGCATAGAGCGACAGTGCCTGGTTGCCGGAAAGCTTCTCCTGGTGCGACAGCCCTGTCCATTCGTGGGAATAGCCGGCAGGCAGTTGCGCGACAAGCTTGTCGATCTCGTCCATGGCGGCACCCGAGCTGACGCCCGTGGCCGCCGCTCCCTGGATCTCGACCGCCGCCGAACCATTGTAGCGCTCCAGCCTGGGCGAACCGAATGTCCAATGGCTGGAGGCAAAGGCCGAGAACGGCACCATCGCGCCGCTGGCATTGCGGACCTGCCATTTGTCCAAATCTTCCGGCTGCATGCGGAAGTTCGGGTCCGACTGCAGATAGACCGGTTTCACCCGCCCGCGATCGATGAAGTCGTTGACGTAGTCGCTGCCCCAGGCGGTCGAAAGCGTGTTGTTGATGTCGGCCAGGCTGACGCCCAACGCGCTGGCTTTTTCCTGGTCGATGTCGACCGAGAATTGCGGCTGGTCTTCCTGCCCGTTGGGCCTTGTGTTGGCGAGCACCTTGCTCTGCCCGGCCAGGGCCAGAAGCTGGTTGCGCGTCTGGATCAGCGCGTCATGGCCCGCGCCGTTGACGTCCTGCAGGTAGAAGTCGAAGCCGTTGGTGTTGCCGAAGCCCTGGATGGCTGGAGGCGCAAGCGCAAAGACCTGAGCATCCCTGATCTTCGAAAACGCGCCCATTGCCCGGCCGGCGATTGCCTGTGCGGCCGAGGCCGGCGATTTGCGCAGGTCGAAATCCTTCAGCCGCACGAAAGCGATGCCGACATTCTGCCCTGCGCCGCCGAAGCCGAAGCCGGAGGCGGTGAACACCCCGTCGACGACGTCCTTCTCCTGGTTGAGATAATGGTTGGTCACCTCTGCCAGCACGCGCTCCGTGCGATCCTGCGTCGCGCCGACCGGCAGCTGCACGCTGGTGATCAGGATGCCCTGGTCCTCTTCCGGCAGGAACGAACTCGGCAGCCGGGCAAACATCCAGCCCACGGCAACGACGATGGCCAGGAACACGACGAGGAAGCGCCAGGACCGGTTGATGATGCCATGCGAGCCGTCACGATAGGCAAGCGTGCCGCGATCGAAGACCCGGTTGAACCAGCCGAACGGACCGGTCTGCGTCGCATGGTCCTTGGGCGGCCGCAGGATCGTGGCGCAAAGTGCGGGCGTCAGCACCAGTGCGACCAGCACGGACAGCACCATCGCCGAGACGATGGTCACCGAGAATTGCCGGTAGATGATGCCGGTCGAACCGCCGAAGAAAGCCATCGGCACGAACACGGCCGAAAGCACGGTGGCGATGCCGATCAGCGCGCCGGTGATTTCGTGCATCGACCTGCGCGTCGCCTCCTTCGGCGGCAGACCCTCTTCCTGCATCACGCGTTCGACATTCTCGACCACGACGATGGCGTCGTCGACCAGCAAGCCGATCGCCAGCACCATTGCGAACATGGTCAGCGTGTTGACGGAATAGCCGAACAGCGACAGCACGCCGAACGTGCCGAGCAGCACCACCGGCACGGCAATCGTCGGGATGATGGTGGCGCGCAAATTCTGCAGGAAGATGAACATCACCAGGAACACCAGCACGATCGCTTCGGCCAGCGTCTTGACCACCTCCTCGATCGACAGCCGCACGAAAGGCGAAGTGTCGTAGGGATAGACGACCTCGACGCCTTGCGGGAAGGTCGAGCTCAGCCGGGCGATCGTCGAACGCACCGCCTCGGCGGTGTTGATGGCGTTGGCGCCGGTCGCCAAATTGACGGCGACGCCAGCCGCCGGCTTGCCGTTGTAATTGGCCTGTGTCGTATAGCTTTCGGCGCCGAGTTCGACGGTGGCGACGTCGTTGAGGCGTACCAGCGAGCCGTCCGTCTGGCTCTTCAGGATGATGTTGCGGAACTGTTCGGCGGTCTGCAGCCGGCTCTTGGCCGTCACCGTGGCATTGAGCTGCTGGCCCTTGCGCGCCGGCAGGCCGCCGAGCTGGCCGGCCGAAACCTGCGTGTTCTGCGCCTCGATCGCCGAGGCCACGTCGCTCGGCATCAAGGCGTATTTGGCGAGCTTGTCGGGGTCGAGCCAGATGCGCATGGCATAGCCGGAGCCGAACAGCTGCGTCGAGCCGACACCCTCGACGCGCTTCAGCGTGTCGTTGACGGTGGCATCGACATAGTCGGCGAGATCGGTCGAGTTCATCTTGCCGTCGGTCGACACGAAGCCGATGACCATCAGGAAGCCGGTCGAGGATTTGGAGACGGTGATGCCGTTGCTCTGCACCACCTGCGGCAGCTGCGACTGCACCAGCTGCAGCTTGTTCTGCGTCTGCACCTGGGCGGTATCGGGATCGGCTGATGTGGTGAAGGTCAGCGTGATCGAGGCCGAACCGGTCGAGGTCGAGGTCGCCGTCATGTAGTCGAGATTGTCGATGCCGGTCATGCCCTGCTCGATGACCTTGGTCACCGAGTTCTCGACGGTCTGCGCGTCGGCGCCCGGATAGGTGGCGCTGATATTGACCGTGGTCGGCGCGATCTGCGGATATTGCGAGATCGGCAGCGAGGTGAGCGCCAGAAGCCCGCCCAGCATGATCACGATGGCGATCACCCAGGCGAAGATCGGCCGGTTGATGAAGAATACGGACATCGCTCAGTTCCCGGCCGCGGCGGCAGGCGCCGGTTTCGCCGCATTGGACGCGGCCGGCGCGGCGGAAGTGCCCTGCCCGCGGTCCTTGACCTCGCCTGTCGTCTCGTCGATCGTCACTTCGACGCCCGTCGCATCGCCGCCGGGACGCACCAGCTGCATGCCCTCGACGATGACATGGTCGCCGTCGCCGACACCCGAATCCACCAGCCAATTGTTGCCGACGCTGTTGCGCACTGCGAGCACGCGCGTCTCGACCTTGCCCTGCGCATTGATGACCATGGCGGTGGCCTCGCCCTTGGTGTTGCGGCTGACGGCGCGCTGCGGCACCAGGAAACTATTCTGCGCGACGCCCTCCTCGACCAGCGCCCGCACATACATGCCGGGCAAAAGCAGGCGGTCGGGATTGGGAAACTCGGCTCTGAGCGCGAAGGTGCCGGTGGTCTGGTCGACATTGGCGCCGGCGAATTCCAGCTTGCCGGTCTGCGTGTAGATGGTGCCGTTCTCGAGCTTCAGCTTGACGCTGACATTGGGGCCGCTGAACTTCAGCCGCCCTTCCGAGATCGCCTGGCGCAGGTTGAGCAGGTTGGTGCTCGACTGTGTGACGTCGACATTGATGGGATCGAGGGCACGGATGGTCGTCAGCACAGTGTCCTGGTTGGCGGTCACCAGCGCACCCGGCGTCAGCGTGGACTTGTCGATGCGCCCGGCGATCGGCGCGGTGATCGAGGTCCGATCGAGGCTGATGCGCGCTGTCTCGGCACTGGCCTTGGCCGAGGCGACATCGGCTTGCGCCTGTGCCAGCGTGGCGGCGGCATCGTCATAATCCTGTTTGGAAACAACGTTCTGCTTCAACAGACCGGCATAACGGTCGAACTTGGCCTGTGCGGTGGGCACCGCCGCTTGCGCCTTCTGCTGTGCGGCGACCGCGCTGTCATACGACGCCTTGTAGCTCGCCGGATCGATGAGGTAGAGCGGTTGTCCAGCCGCCACCTCGCTGCCCTCCTTGAACAGGCGCTGCTGGATGATGCCGTTCACTTGCGGGCGCACCTCGGCAACCAGCGAGGCCGCCGTGCGTCCCGACAGCTCGGCGGTGATCGCCACCGATTGCGGATGCAAGGTGACGACACCGACTTCCGGTTTGCCGGGCGCGCCCATGCCGGCGGGGGCGCTGCCCTCCTGCGAGCAGGACGCCAGCAGAAGAGTGGCGGCGAACATCGCGGCCCAGGGCGCCAGACGGCGTGCCGAAAAACGAGGCTGGCTAGACTTGGAAATCATGGCCTGGATCTTTCCCTGGAGTTGCGTACGCGCTGGCAATGGACCGCTTGGTCGAGGGCATGCCGATCCATATGATGATAGGCCGCACCCGTCGGCGGGCGGCGACGAGCAATGCTTCGAAGCGGCTCATGTCGCGCTCCTTCTCGTCGGCCGGAGCTGCTCGAAGGTCGAGTAGCTGGCCGCGATGCCCACCAACATCATTATGCCGATCAGCGAGGACATGCCAAGCGCCTTGCCGGAGTTCACGCGATCTTGCGGTCATGATGTCCATGGTTGTCGAGCGACTGCGAGAGCGGAAGCGACAGCCGCCAGGCGGCGAAGCGCAGGCGGATCGCGCCCTTCAGCGTGTCGGCCGGCAGAGCCAGTGGCAGGCCGCGTCCGGACAGCGGAAGACCGCGTCCGGACAGCGGAAGACCGCGTCCGGCATGGTCGAGTGACAATCTCGGGCTGGCGGACGCGAGCAGCCGCAGCAGTATCATGGCTTCCCACATTGTCGTGCTTCCGTTGATTTGAACTGGGCATGATTTGAAAAACAGGGATGGCGAAGATACGCCCGCCATCCCTGAAAGAGACCGGCCGGCCCGAGAACGGGTTGGGTACCGGGCCGGCCGGCGCAGCCGGTCAGAGTTCTCAGCCGTTCCCGGGCTGGGGCGGCGGACTGCCATCGTTGGGCAGACCTCGGGGGCCGGCTGCATCATCCGGCGGACCGCCCCAGGGACCGGGGGGTGGTCCGTGGGGACGTTCCGCCGAAGCGAGGATTTCGAGCTGTTCGGGCGTCAGCTTGGCGCGCAGTGCCGCGATCGCGTCTTTCAGCTTGCCGGCCGAAACCGCGCGGGCCGTGACGTCGTCGGCCAGTTTTTCCTGGAAGGCGAAGGGATCGCGCTTGCCGTCAGGGCCGGCTGAGTCGGAGCCCTTCGCTTCAGGACCGCCGGAGCCATCAGGACCATCGGGCCGCCCATGATCGGGCCGTGGCGGCGAAAGCACCGCCTGCAGCGCGCTGGTGTAGTCGCGCCAGGCGTCGAGCTGTTCGGTGCGGATGCCAACGCGGGTCTCGAGCGCGGCCAGCCGGGCGGCCAGCATGAATTCCGGCGGCGGACCCATGCGGCGGGGGCCAAAGCCTTCCGGTCCAAAACCTCGCGGGCCAAAACCCTGCGGACCATGCCGCATCGGCCCGTGCGGGCCGGGTCCGGCCATCGGGCCATGATCGGGTCCATCCTGCATTGCCCCACTCTGCTGGGCCATGACCGGTGGCGGCTCGCCGGGGGCGGCACCCGGATCGCGCTGTGCCGCCAGCACGGGGTGAATTGCGGCGACGGAAAACAGGCCGAGCGCAAGAAGTCTGCTTCGCATGACGGTGTTCCTTTCTCTCATGCTTCGGACAAATGAGAGGATAGGAAGCGTGTTTGTCCGCTTCGCGTCGGCGTATTGCCGAAGGTTTCCGCAAGAGGGCAATTTGTAACTGAATGTTTCCCACGGCCTGCCGGAAACATTCAGTTGCAATTTTCCGTGCCGCTTGGACGCGGCTCTCCGTATAATCGCGGCCAAGGCAAGGGCACGGTCATGCAGTCACAACCCCATATCCTCGTCGTCGACGACGACCGCGAGATCAGGACACTTCTCCAGCGCTATCTCGACAGCCAGGGCTTTCGTGTCACAGCTGCGGCGGACCGGCGCGAATGCGAGCAGAGGCTGGGCGCGGGCCAGTTCGACCTGATCGTGCTCGACGTCATGCTGCCGGACGGCTCGGGGCTCGATATCTGCCGGGCCTTGCGCGACCGCAAGCCGCATATCCCGGTCATCCTGCTGACGGCGCTGAAAGAAGACGTCGACCGCATCATCGGCCTGGAACTCGGCGCCGACGACTATCTCGGCAAGCCGTTCAACCCGCGTGAGCTCATTGCCCGCATCCGTGCCGTGCTCAGGCGCTCGGCTCCCGAGGAGGCGCCCGCCTCCCCGCGCGCGCGTACCTACCGCTTCGCCGGCTACAGGCTGGAGCCGGACACCCGCAAGGTGACGGATGCACAAGGCGTGGCCGTCGACCTTACGGGCGCCGAGTTCGACCTCTTGCAGGTGTTTCTCGACCGCCCCGGCCGGCTTTTATCGCGCGACCAGCTTCTCGACCTGACGCAAGGCCGCGAGCGCGACCCGCTCGAGCGTTCGGTCGATGTGCTGGTGAGCCGGCTGCGCCGCAAATTTTCCGACACCGGCGACGGGCCGCTGTTCAAGACCGTGCGCAATGGCGGCTACCAACTCACCGCGCGCGTCGAGACCGTGGAGAGCCACGCGTGAACTCGCTGCGCCGCCGTCTCATCCTGCTGCTGGTCGCCTCGATCGTCGGCGTCGTCGGCCTGGCGACGGCCGCCGTCATCAGCGTGCGCGGCGGCGGACCGCCGCCGGAACTGACCGTACCCTGGATTGCCCAACAGATGGAATTGGTGGTGCGGCTTTTGCCGGGGCCGATCCCCGACGTCCTGCGGGTGCAATTCGCCGACCATCCGGCGGGCGGCAAGGTGGCTCGTGCGGAAACGGCGATGCTCAACGACATCCTGCACCGCCGTGGCCTCGACTTTCCGGCGGTCGTCAACGAGAAGACGGACGAACCCGGCCAGATCGCATCGATGCACCTGCCTGACCGCCGCTGGGCGATCATGGAGGTGCCGCATCTCAAGCCGCCAAGGCGCGAATGGCTGGTCTTGGCCGGCTGGATCTCGCTGATCGTCGCCGGCGCCACGGCGGTGTCGGTCTATTTCACCTCGGTGCTGATCCGCCCGCTCGAGATGCTGGAGGCCGCCGTCTCCAAGATAGGATCGGACGGCGTGCTGGCGGCGGTGCCGGAAGTGGGCTCGGCCGAGGTCAAGGCCACCGCGCATGCGCTGAACCAGCTCTCGTCGCGGCTGCGGACCGCCATGGAAAGCCGAATGCGGCTGGTCGCCGCCGCCGGCCATGATCTGCGAACGCCGATGACGCGCATGCGGCTGCGCGCCGAATTCCTCGACGACGAACGCGACAAATGGCTTCACGACCTCGACGAGCTCGACCGCATCGCCGATAGCGCCATCCGCCTGGTGCGCGAAGAAGTGAACCAGGACGCCGTCGAACCGGTCGACCTGGCAAAGACGGTGCGCGATATCGAAGCCGAGATGGTATCGCTCGGCCATGCGGTCTCGATCGGGCACCTGGACAAGGTTTGCGTGCGGGCCGGCGCGCTTGGCCTGCGCCGCGCCTTGCGCAATCTGATCGTCAACGCCGCCACCCATGGCAAGGCATGCCGCATCGACCTGGCGGCAGCCGACAATCGCGCCGTGCTGACCATATCTGACCATGGCCCGGGCATACCCGCGGAACTCCTGAACAAGGCGTTCGAGCCCTTCTTCCGCGTCGACCCCGGCCGCCTGCAATCCGTCCCCGGAGCCGGTCTTGGCCTCGCCATCGCCAAGGAAATCATCGAGCGCTACGGCGGCATCGTGACGCTGCAAAACCGCCGGGGCGGCGGACTGGAGCAGACGGTGGTGTTCGAGGCCGTGTGACGGTCGGCGGTCAGCCGAGTAACCGGCGTTGCGCACGGCAACCGACGAAAAATAGAGACGATGCTGCACCGCGCAAAGCCAATGGTTCCAAATCATTTCTCTAAGGATCCAGGACCGAGCCCATATAGCCAGAATATAGATTACAAAATTTCTTGTGATCTAACAAAGAACTAGGCTCTCAAGCCAAGTGTTCTCCGATCAACCGAGGCGGGAACATCGGAACAATTTAAACCACAGCGTTTAAGTTCTGAAGAAAATTGCCAAAATTGGCGATAACCGCCCGGTTTTTGTCAATTTTTAGCGCTTGCTCACATAAGTATTTCAGCTGGGTAGATTTTTTGTGTTGCGCCGCACAATGCCGTAGCCGAACGATCTCCTGGGGGACTCGTTTGCGACTGGACATATGCCGTGGAGGATCCCGTCAGGTTGACTAGCTTGAGCTGTCCGTCCGTCGATTTCGGGCCCGGCCCGAACGGACTCGCCCCAATCGGACTCGCAAAGCGCGCGTTTGCCGGCGCCATGGCGGATCTCGTCCGCCTTGGCCTGCCGCTCGAAACGGCGGGCTGGCGTAACGCCGGCGGAAGCCGCTGATGGGAAGCGCCCGCGACGTCCAACTTGATGCGTTGAGAGCCATCGCCGTGACGATGGTGTTGTATTCCCATTTCTTCGCCGCTGGAGGATCTTCATTCTGGGGCCATATCGGCGTGCGGCTGTTCTTTGTGCTGAGCGGCTTCCTCATCACGCGCCTGCTCCTGGACGCGCGTTCGGCCGCCGAATTCGAGACCGGCCCCGCGCTGCGATCCTTCTATATCAGGCGAGGCTTGCGGATATTTCCGCCCTATTTTGCCGTCCTGGGTTTCGTCTGGCTGGTCGACCTGGACCAATCCAGGGGATCGCTGGTCTGGCATGCGCTTTACCTGTCGAATTTCTGGTATGCGCTGCGCAATGACTGGAACCCTTGGGTGCTGTGCCATTTCTGGAGCCTGAGCATCGAGGAGCAGTTCTATCTTGCCTGGCCGCTGGTCGTCCTTTTGGCCCCACGCCGCCGCTTCGAACAGATCTGCATCGGCGTCATCGCGCTGTCGCTGGCCTATCGCTTCTATTGGCCGATCACCGCCACGCCGGCGCTGGCGCGCGACCTGCTGCCGCCGGCGTCCATGGATGCGCTGGCGACGGGCGCGCTACTTGCCTGCTGGAGGTCCAGGGGGGCGGCCCTGCCGCACTGGATGCGACTGGGCTGGCCTGCCTTCGCGGCCGCATTCCTTTTCATCGAGTGGTTTGTGCCAGCGCCTGCCGATCCGATGCTGGAATGGACCCACTGGCTCGTGCGGCAAGTCCTGCCCCTGGTACCGCTGATGGCTATCGTCGCGGCCTGTTCGCGCGGCCTTGGCGGCCCCCTTGGCAAGCTTGCCGAACTGCCGCCGCTGCTTGGCCTCGGCCGCATCAGCTACGGTGTCTATCTCTACCATCCAATATTGCTGTCGCTCGCCGTCAAGGCGCAGCCCTGGATTCCGCTCAACGTCTCGGAGCAAGGGCCAGGGCGATTCCTGGTTGCGAGCGCCGCCACGATTGTCGCGGCCTGGATTTCCTGGGTGGTTTTCGAGAGGCCGCTCAACAGCCTCAAGCGCCACTTCCCCTATGTCGCGCGCACCCGCCCCGCACAGGGCAGCCATGGCGGCTGGCTCGCGACGGCAGCCGTCGGACAGCCCGATGGCCGCACACCGGCGCTCGAACTCCAGCGCACGGATACAAGACGATGACCGCCGCGCCGCTCGTCTCCGTCCTGTTGCCGGTCTACAATGCCGGTCCCTATCTCGCCGCCGCGCTGGGAAGCATCCTGCGGCAGGACTACGGCCGCCTGGAGATCATCGCGATCGATGATGGCTCGACCGACAATTCGCTCGAGATACTCGAGCGATGCCAAAAGGCCGACAGCCGCATTTCGATCATCTCGCGCGAAAACCGCGGCCTTGTCGCGACGCTCAACGAAGGGCTGGCGCTCGCCCGGGGCGAACTGGTCGCGCGGATGGACGCCGACGACGTCGCCTATCCCTGGCGTTTGTCGCGCCAGGTGGCGCTGTTCGAGCGGCGGCCCGAACTGGGCTTCTGCGGCGCCGGCGTCGACATGTTGATCCGCGGCCGCATCGCCAGGGGCAAGCCCGATCCCGTGTTCCAGTTCGGCCGCATACCTGTATTGGCGATGTTCTTCACGATCTTCATGCACCCGACGGTCGTCTACAACAGGAGGGTCGTCGACGACAGCGTTCTCCACTACGACCAGGCCTACAGGCACGCCGAGGATTTCGATCTTTTCAGGCGGCTGGCCAGCCGTTACCCGGCAGCCATGATGCCCGAAAACCTGGTCGTGTACCGCGTCCATCAGGCAAGCGTGACCAGCCAGCACGTCACGGAGATGCGCAGGACGCATTTGCGGATCGTCGCCGAGAACCTTGAGCGCCAGGGTCTGGCGCAGGCCACGCGGGACCTGCGCGACATCGGCGATGCGGTCAGGCACGACACGGTCGCCCGTGCGGCCAGCTTCATCGTCGCGCTGGAGGAGGAAATCCGCTCGCTGCCGGCGGCGACGCGGCCGAGCTTCGAGGCCGGCGCGCTGAACCTGTTCTATTTCCTCTACCAGCTCGTCGCCGACGAAAAGCAGCCCGCGCTGACGCATGAATTGCTGACGCGGACCGCCAAATGGAATGCCATCCGGCGCCGCGAGCAATATGCGCTGCGGCCCGGCGCCTGGGCGCCCTGGCTCAGCCTTGCCTCGCTGTCGGCCGCCAGGCAAGCCGATGCCATGGCATATTTCTTCAAATCCGCGCCTGCCGCGGCGGTGCTGGCACCTTATCAGGCGGGCTGAGGGATGATCGTCAAAGCCAACCAACCTCTGCAGCGCGATCGTTCGACGGCGCTTGGCCCTGCCCCGGCCGGTCCCCGCCCGGAACGATCGGCGCCGGAAGTCAGCTTCATCATCTGCACGCGCAACCGCGTCGCGGTGCTCGACGCCTGCATCAAGTCGGTGCAAGCCGCCTGCCGCGCACATGCCGGCTTCGCCGCCGAACTCGTGGTCGTCGACAACGGTTCGAGCGACCGCACGGCCGAACGCCTGGCCAGCATCGCCGCTGCGTCGGACATTCCGTTCACGCCGATCTGCGAGCCGCGCCCCGGACTGGCGGCCGCGCGCAACGCCGGGCTGCGGCGCGCGCGCGGCCATGTGCTGGTCTTCGTCGACGATGACTGCGCGGTCCATCGCGACTATTTGCGCGATCTGGAGCGACACTATGCGTCCGGGGAACAATGGCTCATCCGGGGCGGACGTGTCGAGCTTGGCGATGCCAGGGATTTGCCGTTCACCATCAAGCGGTCGTGGGCGCGCGAGCGGCTGACGCCAGATGTTCATCCCGGCGGTTTCGTGCTGGGCTGCAACATGACGATGCACCGCGACGTCGCGGCCCGCATCGGCTATTTCGACGAACGCTTCGGCGCCGGCGGACCATTGCGGTCGGCCGAGGATACCGATTATCTCGTGCGCGCGATGCTGCTCGGCATCGCAGTCGAGTATGTGCCTGATATGACAATATTCCATCATCATGGCCGGCGGGATCGCAAAGCCATCGAAAAGCTGCACCGCGACTACAGCCTGGGCAATGGCGGGCTCTGCCTCAAGCATGTTCGCCACGCGCCCTGGCTGCTTCGCCATTTCTACTGGGCTGCAAGAGGGGCTATCCGGGAATTGGCGGGAGGCCCCGCCTTCGATCGTGAACTCAACCTGCCGCACTGGCCGATCGTCGCCATGAATTTGCTCGGCGCGGCCAGGTTCGCGGTTCTCCTGCTGGCCAGACGGCCGCGGGCCGAGCCGGCGCGGCAAGATCAACAAGCCAATGCCCAGGCGAGGTGAAACGCAATAATGCCAATGCTGCCGCCAAACCTGCCCATGCTGTTCCGGGCGTTCGGAAAGCGGCAACTGCGCCTGCTTCCGGCGGTGGTGGTACTCGGCCTGCTCAGCGCCGTCCTCGAGGGGTTCGGCATCGGCCTGATCATCCCGTTGCTGGGCATCATCATGGGACACGGGGGTGCGGCCGGAATGGGCGGCTTCTCCGCTGTCCTCCAGCATGTCGGATCGGGCTTGAGCGAGCGCGACCGGCTGATTGTCATTTCGGTCGCCATCCTCGGCTCGATCATCCTGAAGAACGTCTTCGCCTTCGCCAACACGCTGCTGACGACCTTCATCTCCGGCAAGGCAAGCCATTCCATCCGTGGCGCCCTGTCGGAGCAGCTGTTGCGGGTCGGCTACCCATTCTTCCTGCGGCAAAGCCCCGGACGCCTGCTCAACATCATCTCCAACGAGTCCTGGCGGGCCTCCGATGCGATCCAGATCATGCTGTCGGCCATCGTCAGCGCATCGGCCGCCATCATCCTCTTGGCTTTCCTGTTGCTGCTTTCGTGGCGCATGACGCTTCTGGTCACGCTCGGACTGGCGCTCGTCCAGATCGCGCACGCCATCTTCTCTGCCAATCTGAAGGAGCCCAGCCGCAGCGTCGCTTCGCGCAACGGCCACCTCGCCTCGCAGATGCTTCACCTTGTGCATGCCGGACGGCTGATCCGCATCTTCGGGCAGGAGAACCGGGAAAAGGCGATATTCGACACGGCGTCGGATGCGGTTCGCCGCGCCTCCTTCGCGCTGCTCGTGCGCCAGGGAGCGCTGCCGCCGCTGACGGAGGTTCTCCACGCCATGCTGTTCCTGGCGGTGGTGATCGGCGCCTGGCTGGCGCAGGTGAGTTTCCCGCTGATCATCGCCTTCGTCATCCTGCTCTACAGGCTGCAGCCGCATATGCGGGCCCTGCAGGGGTCGTGGAGCCAGCTGCAGGGCCTGAGCGGATCGCTCGAAGAGGTGACATGGCTGCTGGATCCCGCCGGCAAGCCGCAACCGCCGCAAGGCGACGAGCCGTTCCACGGCCTGCGCCAGGGCATCAAGTTCGACGATGTGACATTCACCTATTCCGGTACGGACCGGCGCGAGGTGGTGCTGCATGCGGCGACATTCGAAATCCGCGGCGGCCGCTCGACGGCGCTGATCGGCCGCTCGGGCGCCGGCAAGACGACGATCGTCAATCTCCTGTGCCGCTTCGTCGAACCGGACACCGGCAGCATTCTCGTCGATGGATCGCCGCTCGACGGGATCGACGCCAGCCAGTGGCGACGGCACATCGCCCTGGCCAGTCAGGAACTGGAACTGGTCGATGGCAGCATTTTTGAAAACATAACCTACGGGCAGGATGCGGCGACAGCCGGCGATGCCGAGGCCGCCGCAAGACTGGCCGAAGCGCACGAGTTCATCGAAAGGCTGCCTCAGGGCTACGAGACGCTGGTCGGCTACAGGGGCGTCAATCTGTCGGCGGGACAGAGGCAGCGGATCGCCTTGGCGAGAGCCCTGGTCCGCGATCCCGATCTCCTCATCCTGGACGAAGCCACCAATGCGGTGGACGGGCTGTCGGAAGCGGCCATCGTCGAGACCCTGAAGTCGAGAGCCGGCCGCCGCACGACCATCGTCATCAGCCACCACCACAGCACCATCTCGTTCTGCAACGACGTGGTGATCCTGAGCGGCGGCCGTGTGAAAAAGCAGGCCCCTTTCGGCGCCCTGGCCTCGCTCAGCATGGACGAGCTTTATCAGCACGAGCCGCTCGACTGAGGAGGCACCGGACCGGCCGCGATCGTTTCCCGGCGTGTTTGCAGCCTCCGGCCGGCGGGTCGTCGCAAAGGTTCGAATCAGAAGCTTGGGGAAGTGCCGCTGGCACCTTCCGTGATCGCACCAATGCCGTGCGGAATCGAGGCGCGCTACCTTGTCTGTGCGGCGGACCTGTCGATCCGCCTGGCCGGTGCCCCATTGGGCTTACTCTCCGGGTGAGGTGCCGGCCTCCCATGCACAAAAACAAAGACCTGAAGCGGGTCGCCGGAAGCCCTTCAGCGCCACACTTCAGCCAGCGGCGCCGACATTCCTGCGCATGCGCCGCCTGCCCGTCGTCCGTGCTTTCTTCGCCATCGCCCCGGTTATCTCGACCACGCCGTCCTCGCGCGGCCTGCCATTGGTGGCCTTGTGGAGCCGCTCGTAGGGCAGCAACTCCTTGATCCGGGCATTGAGCGACGCGATTTCGGCTTTGAGGTCCTCGCACTCCTGACTCTGTACGTCGAACTGTATCTGTTCGGACGCCTGTTGCAGCGTCAGCTGAGAAAGGTTGGCGTTCACCTTGGAAAGACTCATCTTGTCGCTTTCGCTCTCCTGGGTCAGCGCGGACAATCTTTCATCGGCGATCTTCTTTTCGGCCAAGGCATCGTTCAGTTCGCTCTTGAGCCTGGCGATCTCGCCTGCGGCTTCGCTGTTTTCGGTCGAGGTTTGCTCCAGCCGCGATTGCAGGTTCTGGATCTCCGAGCTCAACCCGCGCATTTCCGCCTGGCTGCGAGCCAGCTCGGCTTCCTTGTCGCCTTCCATCATGCGTGCTGCTTCGTTCGTTTCCGACAGCTTCGCCTGTGCGGCCTCGAGCGACTTCTGGAGCCGCATCTCCTCTTTCTCGCTCTTGCCTAGCGCCGCCAGCAGCTCCGCCAGCCGCGCTGCTTCGCTGGCATGGACCGCCGACAGCTCGTCGAGCCTGTGGCGCGCCTGCGATTCCCGCTTCAGTGCCTTGTCGAGTTCGAGCGACAGGTTGACGTGCTTTTCGCGCAGCATCTTGCTTTCGCGCAAGCGCCTGTTGGCCTCGACCGTCCTGGCGGTCAGCCGCTTGGCGATGTCGCCGAACTCCGCTTCGCGTTTGGCGCTCGCATTGGCTGTCTCCACCAGTTCCAGCCTCACCGCGGCAAGCGCCGCACGAAGCGTCTCCCGGTCCTGAACCAGGCTTGCCTCGCGCTGCTGCAGCGCTTCGAAAGCGCCGTCACGCTCGCGCAATTTTCTCGTCGCATCGTGCAGCTTCTCCGACAGCGCCCTCTGTTCGGCGGCCAGGGCGGCATTGGCAACCTCCAACTCGTTGGCGCGCAGGATGTCGCTGTGCAGGATGTTGAGGAATTCACGCGTCAGATGGTGTGAGGTGCCGATCTCCGACAGCTTGTCGTTGATCTCCTCCAGATAGTCCCTGGCGTCATGGAAGAGACCCTCGAAGGCGCTCAATGCAGCCAGCCGGGTCTGTGTATGGGCCGTCAGTCGTGGCGCGGTTTCGGAACTGTCCGCATCGCCCGCGGCGTCGGCCTTCCTGGCGTTGTCGTCATTTGCCGCGTCGGCCTGGGGTGGCCCGTCATCGGGTGCCGCCTGGGCATCCGGCACATCGTCGCTCTCCGACGGCACCAGGTCGTCGGCGTCGAGACTTGCATCCAGCGCGTCCGCCAAATCGATCTGCAGGTCCTGGATCGCTTTATCCACGTCTTCAGCACGCTTGATCAGGCCTCTGAAGTTCATCACCAAACTCCCCTTACGCATACCTCGCTTCGAACTTAACAAATTGCTAATATATCTTTACATCCGCTGCTTGCGCAGGGGAAGCCCCGTCGGCACAAAGGTAAATTTGGGACATTTGGGGGTTGAAATAGCCCGAACAACCAATGCCGCAGCCGAAAAGAGCTGGATCCTCTGACAGTGTGGAGGTCTGAAGGACGGCAAGACCGCGGCCGCTCAGGAAGAGCCCGCGCGCGAAGACCTCGAGGGCAGAGAGAACTTGCCTGATCCCTCTTGGCAGGCGCAGGATGACTATCGCGGGCCGGGCCGAGTCTCTACCCCAAACGGTTTCAGCTGCTTTTCGGGGCTGGTACCAACTGGATCGGAGGTCGCTCGCCGGACGCGTTGCCCAGCGCGATGGCGACGCGGTCGCGTCCACTACCCTTGGCCTCGTAGAGCGCGTGATCCGCGGCATTGGTCAATTCGGCCCAGCCCACGCCATGCTCGGGGTAGGCGGCGACACCGAAGGAGGCTGTGACGGTGCCCAGCGTTCGGCCGCGATGCGTCAAATGAAGCTTCCTGATTGCCTGGCGCAGCGCTTCCGCCCGCTCGGCACCTTCCTGGACCGAGCTTCCCGGCATGACCAGGGCAAACTCCTCGCCGCCGTAGCGCGACACGACATCGCTATCCCTGGCGTGCTCGATCAAGGTGGCGGCGACCTGCTTCAGGACGAGATCGCCGGCTTCGTGGCCGAACGTATCGTTGAACTGCTTGAAATGGTCGACATCGAGCATGATGATCACCAGCGGCTGGCCCGAGCGCTCCATCCGGCGCAGTTCGCGGCTGCTCGTCTCCTCGAGATATCGCCGGTTGAACAGACTGGTGTTCGGATCGCGGATCGACTGCTGCCGCAGCGTCTCGCGCAGGCGCAGATTGGCCAGGGCGAGCGCCAGCGTGTCGACGACACCGCGCAGGATCTGCTGTCTTTCAGACAGCCATTGTGGCTTCTCGGACGCATTCGGCTCGCACAGATGAAGGATGCCCAGCGTTTCGCCTTGGGCCGCCAGGGGCATGCAGACATAGCCCTTTTTGCCGTTCTCGGTGATATGCGCGCAGCGCGGCGTGAGCATGCCGGGGCCAGCGACATGTTCCTGGCCGCGCCTGAGCGCCCAGCAGTCTTCCGGCGCGAATTGCGTGGCGCTCGAGCGCACGTCGCCCCAATGCGCCATCTCTTCCACCAGGTTGCGCGACGCGCTGGTCAAGTGGACGGTTCCGCTCAAGCCACCGAGGAACTCGGCCATGGCCGTGCCGACCACCGAGAACGCTTCCGGGAAGGTGACGCAGGCCTGCAGCAGTTCGCCAAGCTTCACCAGACGAGTCGTGGTTTCGGACTTGTCGTGCAGTTCGCGGTTGAGGAGCGCCAGCTGATCGGCACGCTCATTGACCACTCCTTCCGCGCGGCGCAGCTCGCTGATGTCGTTGAGCGTGAGGACCAGGCCGCCTTCGGATCTGCTGAGCGGACTGCAACTGGCGATGACCGGCAGATGCGAGCCGTCGGATCTGGTCAGGCGCACTTCGCCCTGGTGTTGCCGGCCCGTGGCTAACGCCATTTCGATGGGAGAAGCGCCAGCGGCGAACGCACCGCCTCTGGGGTCGCGAACCGTCAGCACCGAATCCCATTGCTGCCCGACGATCTTGTCGGCGCGCCGCCCGATCATCGTTGCCGCCGCTGGATTGGCGCTGGCGACGCGGCCGTCGCCGTTCAGAACCGCGATGCCTTCGGCAGCCGTTTCGACGATGTCCTCGACATGCGCACGCGCCGATGCAAGCTGGTCCGCCATCGTGTTGAAGCCATGGGCCAGCTGCCCGAATTCATCGTTGCGGGCGTGGCTGATGCGCGTCATGGCGTTGCCTTTCGCCAGCGCTTCCATGCCGCGCATCATGTCCCCGAGGCCAGAGCTGAAACGACGGAGCAGCAGCCATGCGAAGCCGACCGCGACCAGCACGGCGGCCGTCGCGCTGAGGCCAACCAGCCAGAGCAGGCTGTTGGTGCTTTGTTCGGCGGCCTGCAGAACGGGGTCATATTCCAGCAGCACGGCGCCGATGATCGTATCCTTGGGATTTTCGATCGGAACGGCCAGTATGGCGTTCACTTCCTCCGGGTCGACAAATCTGCGCGGAATGCCGTCCGCCAAGGTCTGGCCTATTTCGTTGCCGGGGTCGTGACCGAATTTGTCGCCGACCTGGTGCTCTTCGTCGGCGGCATGGGCAAGGATGGTCTTGTTGTTGTCGAGGACCAGGAAATCCCGGTGCAGGCGGCGGTGCTGGTGCTCCATGAATTGCTTGAGCGCCTCGGGCCGCTCGAGCAGCGAAGGCGTCCCATCGGATGATTTGAAAACGATGGTGTCGGCCAATTCCCGCGCGACGTTGGTCGCTTCGGTCAACCCCAACGATTTGGTCGCCGCTATCTGCGTAAAGATCGCAACGCCGCCGACCAGCCCGATCAGGGCCGCGGCGGCCACCATGGAGAGAATGATCTGGCTCTTGATACGCATGTCATGGCTCCGCCGAGAACGACAGCATTGCGCATGTCAAATCGAGCCAGCATCTCATTTCCGGCTTTTTATTACCAAATGCTTATCAACGTCCTAACGATGGCAGGCGATGCCGCTCCACACGCGGAGGGAGCGGACTGGGCTCCCCACCTCCCCCTTGTGGGGAGGTCGGACCGCAGGTCCGGGTGGGGGTGCTGGCGCCAACCCCCACCCCGATCCGCTTTGCGGATCGACTTGCGGGGGCGAGCCACCGGTCTCGCCCGTCCTTCGGACCCCCACAAGGGGGAGGTAAAGTCACCCCGCCATGGCCAGCGGCACGGCGCTCTTGTTGGGGATCTGGATGTCGATTTCCAGCGTCGACATGGTCTCGCCGCGGTCCATCGAGACTTGCAGATAATCCTGGTCGATCTGCACATGCTTGGCGATGACGGCCATGATCTCCTCGCGCAGGATGGAGACGAGGTCGGGCTGGCTGCGGTTGCGGCGCTCGTAGGCGAGCAGCACTTGCAGCCGCTCGCGCGCCACCGGGGCGCTGGAGCGCCGCTTGAAGATGTCGAGCAGGTTCATGCCGCCCTCCTTCCCAAAAGACGATCGAGGAAGCCCTTGCGCTCGAAGGGCACGATGACGGGCAATTCCTCGCCCTCCAGCCGCCTGGCGGCGTCGATATAGGCCTTGGCGGCCGCATTGAGCGGTTCCGACAGGGTCACCGGCGAACCGAGGTTGGAGGCGCGCAGCACGTCCTGGCTCTCGGGGATGATGCCGAGCAGCGGCACCGACAGGATTTCCAGAACGTCGTCGATGGACAGCATTTCGCCGCGCGACGCGCGCGCCGCGTCGTAGCGGGTGACCAGCACATGCTTGGCGATCTGCTCGCCCTGCTCGGCCCGCAAGGTGCGGGCATCGAGCAGGCCGATGATGCGATCGGAATCGCGCACCGACGACACTTCCGGATTGGTGACGATGACCGCCTCGTCGGCAAAGCGCATGGCGAGCTGCGCGCCGCGCTCGATGCCGGCCGGGCTGTCGCAGAACACGTAGTCGAACACCGAGCGCAGCTTGTCGATGACTTCGCCGACGCCCTCCTCGGTCAGCGCATCCTTGTCGCGCGTCTGCGAGGCAGGCAGCAGGAACAGCGTCTCGACCCGCTTGTCGCGGATCAGCGCCTGCGAGAGTTTCGCCTGGCCCTGGATGACGTTGACGAGGTCGAACACCACCCGCCGCTCGGCGCCCATGATCAGGTCGAGGTTGCGCAGGCCGACGTCAAAGTCGACCAAGGCCACCTTCTTGCCGGTCTTGGCCACGGCCGCCCCGAGGGCCGCCGTCGAGGTCGTCTTGCCGACGCCCCCCTTGCCCGAGGTGACCACCACTACCTTGCCCATTGAATAGCCTCCGTTGTTGTTCATTTGTTTTTGGTCGAGCGGCCCTCGCCGCCCGGTCGAAGTCAGCTCAGCGTCGAAACCCGCAGCGCGTCCCCGTCGAGAAATGCCTGCACCGGCTTGCCGCGCGAAACACCTTCCATCTCCTCGGCGGTGACGTACCAGCCGTCGACCGCCAGCAGTTCCGCCTCGTTCTTGCGGCAGAAGATGCGCGCGCTTTTGTTGCCCAGCGCACCCGCCGAAGCGCGCCCGCGCAGCGTGCCGTAGACATGGATCGAACCCGCCGCGATGATCTCCGACCCGGAAGCGACCGAACCCAGCACGATGACATCGCCATGCGGATGCACGATCGTCTGGCCGGAGCGGATCGGCGACTTGACCATCAGCGTGCCCGAAGCTTCAACCTGCGGCTCGCTATCGCCGGCCTTGCTTGCGCCAGCCTTGCCGTCGCCGACCTTGGCCGAGCTACCCGCGTCCGCGAGTTGTTTAGGTGCCCTGCCCTCGGCCTTGTCGAAACTCTCCGCCCGCGCCTCGCGGGGCAGCAACCCATCCGTCGTCGCCTCCTTGGCGCCGACCAGCACCGGCGGCAGGTTGGGCTCGAGTGCGGTGTGGCCGTCGAGCTCGATGGCGTAGATGCGGATGCCACGATGGCCAAGCACGCCGACCAGCGATTCGATCGCGGCGACATCGGGCTTCAAGGTGTTGAGATCAAGCACCACCGGCCGCCCGGCAAAATAGCCCGGCGAGTTGCCGATCCAGTGATCCAGCCCCTCGAGCCACACGTCCAAAGGCGCTTCGGGCGTCAGCGTGAAAGCGACGAAAGAACGCGCGCGAAAACGAATGGATTTGGCCTCGATGGGGGCGGCAAAGGTCACGGCTGGCGAATCCTTACTGAGAGGTAAACGCTAGCGAAGGAATGGTTAACGAATGGTTAATGAGGAGGGGTGGGATGGGGTCGGGAGCCAAATTCCTGACAGCGCCAGTCGGTGCCTGAAGCGCTGGTAACGGCGAACATTTTCGGTAGGTTCACTATGAACTTAGGTAGTGACGAAGAGGCACAAATGAACGCACGCATTCAAAGCACCTGACGGGTTGATGGACGTCTCGTCGGAAATCTTGATAAATTGATCCGAAGAGAAATTTCGCGAAAAATCTTAGAAGACTAGGATACGACAGAAGAATTATGCCTCCAAGACCATTGATGCAAAAAGGGGTAGCGGAGCTTGAAAAGCTCTTCGACCAAAAACGCGATGATCCGAATTTTCTGAAAATTCTGATTGCCGAGCTAGCCGAGCGAACGGTCCCTCGCGCGCAGGAACTAAAGCGCCGAGCGATACAGGCAGCTGGGACGAATCCAAAGGCAACAACCCAGCACCGCAACGGCATTCGGAATGAGGATGCTACTGCCGCCGCCGTCGCGCCGGCCGTCAGGGTAGTGGCGACGCCCTTACAGCAAGTTACGCTCGAACCACCCTCGCAACCGGAAAAGGGGCCGACCCCAGCAGCATCGCGACCGTTACTCCAGCGGCCACCCATCACGAACAACGCAGCCGATGTGTTGTCAACATGGACCGCAATGGAGGTGCTTTCGCCCCCGTCCTTCCGCAAACCTGAGGACCTGGCCAGCGGCGATCGCTCCCGAATTGCACAGCTCGACAAGCCGGATCTTCCATGGGAGAGCGGCGGAGAGCGCAGCCGTCCTAACCAGAAACTCTACTATCAGATTATTCTGGGAAGCGTTGACATGGAGGCTGCCGTTTCCGCGCTTCTGCAGGTCTACACCGACAGCAGAATTGAGAGACCATCAGCGCGGGGCGAGGCTGTGCTTGCAACCATCATGGTTGATCGTGAGGGCCGCCCCGTTGAAAGCGACGCCGTGGCTATTTCCAGTTTCGGCTGGGGTATGCCGGTGGCCTTGTCCGGACAACTGAGAGACCTCGGCACGTGGTCTCAAATCGAGCGGCGTTTAACTGAAGAACTTGGCCAACGGGTCGTAACCGAAGATGATGAAGGACGGCCGAAGCCTCTCACGAGAAATGCAATCGAAGCGGCCTATCGCTGGCTGGTAGCGAAAATCGGAATCGACTCTCGCTTCACGAAAGCGCCTGTATTCGCAGTGCGCTCGTATCAGTATTTCAAATTGCAAGATCCTCCTGAATCGATCCTGCTGAATTCATTCTTTCTCGAAGACCTTGCCCTAGCCCAGGGGTTGGCTGCCGACGGCAAAGCTACGGGTAATTTCAACCGCTACATCGGCGCTACGAAGCCGAAAGCTCGCCGAAATTTAATGACGGACAACCGCGCGATAGCAGATGCGTTGGAGCCTGCAAAATTTCCCCTAGGTTCCTGGCCCGGCGCCGGACGACATCCCTTGGCGATGCTCCAGCAATGTGCCGTCAATCTGGCGCTGCACGATTTGAAAACAGATGGAATTGTTGCCGTCAACGGTCCGCCGGGTACAGGCAAAACAACCCTCCTACGGGACGTTGTGGCTGCTATCGTCACCAAGCGGGCGGAGCTTCTTTGTTCCTTTAGTGATCCGAAGGACGCGTTTTCGCCTTCCGGTCAAAACTCAAAAGAGGGAATTCTTTCATTCACCTCTACAAACTCCACGATAAGCTTCGAGGGCATGAAATCATCGTCGCTTCCTCGAACAACAAGGCGGTCGAAAATGTCAGCGCTGAATTGCCGGGGATGGGCGCTATCGCCGCCGATGCCACGGAACTGCGTTACTTCAAAACGGTTTCAGATGCGCTGCTGGCGCGCGATAGCTGGGGCGTTGTTGCAGCAGTTCTCGGCAACGCCCGAAACAGAAACGATTTCCGGCAAACCTTCTGGTGGGATGAGGATGTCGGCTTCCAGCGCTATTTGCAGCAGGCAAGCGGCAACCCGCAGCTGATCAACGAAAAGACCGAGGACGGGACACGGCAAAGACCGCCTCGTGTCGTTGCACAGGAACGCCCGCCAGCAGATCATGAGGAGGCCTTGCGGCGGTGGCGCAAGGCGCGCCAGCGGTTTACAGCGGTGCTCACCGAGGCGAAGAAAGCACTCGCGGACCTGCAACATATCCATGATCTTTTGGCTGCCATCGCAAAGGGACAGGCAGCTATCGCAGAGGTTGAGGCTGAGATTGCGTCTCTGCAGCCCACTGTCGGTCGTGCCGAAGATGTCGCTCAGGCAGCAACTCTGATCCATCAAAAACAGCAAAAAAATTTAGAAACCTCTCAACGCAATGCAGCTGGCGCGTTGCATTCCCGGCCCGGCTTCTTGAGTCGTGTTTTCCGAACGACGCCCTACCGCACATGGCAAGCCGAGCACGGCGCGGTCCTTACAAGGCTCACCGAGGCGAGGACTTTGTGTGCTGACTCGAAGAAGATTTCCGATACTAGGATTCATGAACATGCACGGTTGGCAGCGGATCTCCAAAGGCTACAAAAGACAAAAGCAGGTCTGACCTCGGCGTTGGATCAAGACAAACAGCGCTACTCACCTCTCGTTCGCCAGTATCCGGGCACTGTTGTATCTGACCAATTTTTCGATCAACGGCACGCGGACAAACAAAAGGCCGCACCGTGGTTAGACGGGAAAAGCGCGCGGCTTCGCAATGATGTCTTCGAGGCAGCGATGGCGCTGCATCGCGCATTCATCGATGCGGCGGCCCAGCCAATTCGTCACAATCTGAATGCGCTGATGGACGGGTTTGGCACTCGATCACTTGGCAGTGAAGAAAAGGACGCACTTATCCCCCACCTGTGGTCGACTCTCTTTCTTCTCGTGCCAGTTGTTTCCACGACGTTCGCGTCAGTCTCCCGCATGTTCCCCAAGATCGGCCCCGAAGAATTCGGCTGGCTTCTTGTCGATGAAGCCGGTCAGGCCCTACCGCAGGCGGCTGTCGGCGCTTTAATAAGAACGAAGCGAGCTATCGTTGTGGGCGATCCGATTCAGATCGAACCTGTCGTGGTCTTGCCAGATCAATTGACCGAAGCGATGTGTCACCAATTCGGGGTCGATCCCGTGATCTATAGCCCGCCGGGAGCATCTGTCCAAACACTGGCCGACAGCGCGACGGAATATTACGGCACCTTCGAAACCAAACTTGGCATGCGGGAAGTCGGGGTACCACTTCTGGTTCATCGGCGATGCGAAGAGCCGATGTTCGGCCTGTCAAACGCAATTGCCTATGAGAACTTGATGGTTCAGGCGAGGACTGCAAAGACCTCGGCTATCAGGAACGTACTCGGTCCGTCACGGTGGATCGATGTGGAAGGACACGGGCAGGAGAAATGGTGCCAGCAGGAGGGCCAAGTATTGCTAGGTTTGCTCCGGCAGCTTCGCCAGCAAGACATCACGCCTGACTTTTACATTGTGACCCCTTTTGTAGTGGTGCAGGACCGCATGCGTGAAATGCTGCGCACAAGCGGGTTGCTTGACGGATGGGTCGAGAATCCCTTCGCTTGGATCTACGAGCGTGTCGGAACAGTCCACACGGTCCAAGGGCGGGAGGCCGAGGCGGTCTTCTTCATCCTTGGAGCACCCAATGCCGAGCAACGCGGAGCACGAGGATGGGCTGGTGGACGGCCCAACCTGCTGAACGTCGCCGTCACACGGGCCAAGGAAGCCGTATATGTCATCGGCAACCGAGCTCTTTGGAAAAGTGCGGGAGTGTTCCAGTCGCTTGACAAATTCTTACCATAGAAAATCGAGAGCGGGTCTTCATGACCAAGCTACCACCGGAGCAAATTCGTGATTTCTTTGCGCGGAGTCCGTTTGTGCCCGGCATGGTGCTTAGACGACTGAGCCATATTAAACACAATTGGGAAGTCGGATGGGATCCGCACAGCGGCAGATATCTCCCAGAACCCTTTAGCCTGGCTGCCGACTTGAATGAGGTGATCGATCAAATCGCTGCGACCACGCCACCTGGCCGCTACCATGATCATGAAGACATCATCGTAGGATGTGTTTCGTCAATTTTCTCAGCAGAAAAACAAGGCGGACGCTGGCGTGGAGATGACTACGGATTCCTTCTGGAACAGGGTCTGATGATGAGTGGCCGTCTTGACGATTTAATTCTCGCCGCTACTGGCCGTGTATACGCGGCCATAAATTCTGGACAGAAGCATTTCGATGATGTCGAGCATGGTCATTTGAGAATGCTCTCGGACATTCTCGCCACGATAGTTTTCTACTACTATGGATGTAGATGCGCACTGGAGGAGGATCCTGAAGAATCGTAAGCAAGGCTCCATCTCTAGCCTTCCAAATTGATGCACATCAGATTACCCTCGAATGCCACCTAGAATACTGCACCTTTCGCTCATGCTCATCCGCAGCCTCCGCGTATAAACGTCCCCAAATTCCGCCGTCCGCGCGCCCGAGCGCCGATTCCTCCCCACCCTTTCAAAACGGATGCACGACCCAACGACACAGTTTATGTTGTCCCGTCGGGCCGAGGTCATCGAAGGGGGCATGACATGCAGGCAATGCCGATAGCGCATCAAGCCGCGCAACCCGTGGCCGGCCCCTCCTTGGCCGGCTATCCGGCCGCCGTCCTGTGCTGGCTGCTTTCGGCTGGTGTCTATATTGCGGCCAAATGGGTGGCGCTTGAAATGCCGCCCTGGGGCCTCTGCTTCTGGCGGCTGACGCTTGCCTGCGCCATCCTGCTGCCGATCGTGCACCGTCATCACGACGCGATGATCGGGCTTTTGCGAACGCGCGCCGTGGAGGTCGTCGCCGTGGGGGCGATCGGCCTGACGCTGTGCCAGGGTATGATCTACCACGGCCTCAACCACACCGACGCCACCACGGCCGGTATCATCATGGCGCTGTCGCCTGTCATGACGATGGTGCTTGCCCGTTTCGTGCTTGGCGAGCCGCTCGGGCTGTGGAAGTCGCTTGGCGCGCTGGTTGCGCTTGCCGGGATGATTTTCATCGTTGCCCATGGCAACCTGACGGCGCTGCTGCAACTCAAGGTCAACGCCGGCGAGCTGTGGATCGTTGCCAGCGCGTTCTGCTGGGGCGTCTACACCGTGCTTTTGCGCCGTGCCAAATTCGGCATCGAACTCCTGCCGATGGTCGTGCTGCTGCTCGGCGCCGGTGCGCTGGTCGCCTTGCCTTTCCATTTGTGGGAATTGTTCAACGACGAACGCTCCGCCATGAACCTCCACAGCCTTCTCGCGCTCGCCTATCTGGCTGGCCCCGGCGGCGCCCTGATGTACTATCTCTACAACAAAAGCGTGCAAACGCTGGGCGCGAGCCGGGCGAGCATGCTGCTCTACCTGCAGACGGTGTTCGTGGCTATCCTCGCCTATCTGCTGCTCGGCGAAGGCTTGCACGATTACGATCTGGTCGGTGCGGCCTTCATCGTCGCCGGCATCGTCCTCGCACAATGGTCAAGCCCAGGCCGGCCGAACCACGCGCGGCGTAGAAATCTTGCGGGCGAGAGATCTTGCAGGTGACGACTGTGCGGCGGGTCAACAAAAAACCCGCCTTTGCGGCGGGTCACTGGCGCAAATCAGCACCATAGGCAGAAATGTAGCATAGCTGCCCTCACCCGTCAAGAAAAAATTCCTATCGACGTCAGCACCAGCTGCTCGCCGGACCCGTGCATTCCCGACCAAACAGGCAGCGGCGCAATTGCGGTGGAGGCCGACATTCGAACGAAAGTAAATTCAGATCCAGCTTGACGGAACATTAGCCATAGCTAATTGTTGATCTGTGCGGCAGGTGGTGCCCTCCATCGCCTGCCGAAGATCGGCCGTCCGATCGGCCCGCGTCCTCCGCCAGAGGCGCGGGCTTTCGCTTTCGCGGTCCAGCGCAAGTGATGACCGACCAGCCCGTCGCAACCTGAGCGTTTCGAGAAGCCGCGTTGGCGGGCCGTGCTCACGACCAGTCCAAGGCTCTGGCCATGGCGAAAAAGATTGGCGACAGAGCCGAAGATGATGAGGCGTCGCCGTTTTCGCCCTTCTTGAGTGAATGGAGCCGGTATTTCCATCCTTCAGCTTTCGATCATTTGGCCAGTCCCTCATCGGGGTTTCGCCGCCTTTTGGCCTTGAGGCTGCGGGCGGCTTGTTCCACCGCGGCGCGGTCGTTGCCCAGGCGGTCGATCAGTTCCTGTGCCTCGTCGCCCGATATGCCGGTGCGCACCGCCAGCGCCTCGACCTCCAGCACATCGGTGCTGGCGATCTCCCCGGTTTCAGGCAGCGCATCGTCCGCCGTCAGCGGCAGGGCCGCCTCGCGGTCGATCTCGGCCTCGGCCTGGTGCCAGTGCCGTTCGGGGTCGCCCTGCATGCGACCTTCCCGTTCCCAGATCTGGTAGGCGCGCTCACGAATTCTGTCGTCCCGGTCGTCGCTCATGGTCAGTCCTCCTTAGGGTCAGGGTTGAACGCCGCGCCAATGCGAACGCTCCGGAAAATCCGCGCGATCGGATCGTGCGGCGCGCGGGCTCTATTGGCATTGCCGTCTCGGCCCGCCGGAGTATGGCTGGTAGGAGTTGTCTTCCGGGCGATAGGAGCGGTAGCGGCTGAAGCAGTAATCGACATGGTCGGCCGAAAGTGCTTCGCCGCCATCGTCGGCAACGTAGACGCCCAGGCCGGCGCCGTTTTCGTCGCCATCGCCGGCAGTGGGCTGGACGGGCTGACCGGCGGCTTCGAGATAGGGCGAGATGCAGGGGCGCAGCTGCCCGCTGTAGGAGAGATAGCTGTTGTCGTCCGGATGGTAGGAGCGATAGCGGCTGGCGCACCAGGCGAGATGCGGAGGCGGCAATTCGGTCGTCTTGGGCGCGATGGCGCCGGTGACGGTGGGGTCGGGCGGTGTTTCCTGCGGTTTGGCGGGGATGTCCGTCGGCGCGGACTGTTTGGCCGGCAGGCGTTCGAGGCCCTGCCCGGCTTTGTTCACCGGCCGCGCTTTTTTGGTCCACAGCTCCGCCACGCTGACGGTGGCCGTTGCCTGGCGCGACGGCTTTGCGGCAAGCAGCCAGGCGGCGAAGCCCAGTCCGCTGCCGAAGACCGCAAGGGTCAGCACGAAGCCGCAGACCAGTCCCAAAACCGCTTTCACGACACGCTCCTTAAGTCCCTGCTCATAGAATGCGGGGCCTCAAGGCTGGTTCCAGAAAAACGCCGGGTGCACGCCCTCGCGTGCCGCCGAGCGCGCCCGGCGAGAGCCGCCAAGGGAGGCTCAAAAGAGCGCCCAGACACAGTTCAGAAACAATATTCAACAGTTCGGAAAAACTGGCGAAAAGATCGGATGGCATAAGCTCCCACAACAACTGGAAAAATGGCCGTGCCGGGCGATGCCCGGCCTGGACGGGAAAGTATGGAAATGGATCACGGTGTCGACATCGCCGAACTGGACGCGGAACGATCGGGGCTGGAAAGCGGCCCGGCAGATGTCGATGCGCTGGTAAAAACGGCCCCCGCGACAGCCAGGCGCGGGCAGATCCTGACGGGCGCCGACTTTGCCCGGCAAGGCCTGCCCGGCGAGCGGCTCGACACCGTCTTCGAACAGCTCGCCGAAATGTTTGCAGCGCTGCCGGCGGTGATCTCCGACGGGCGTGTCTGGACCTATCGTGAACTGGACAGCCGGGCCAACCAGTTCGCCCGCCTGCTGGTCAAGCGCGGCGTGCGGCCGGGCGACCGCGTCGGGCTTATCCTCGACCGCTCGGCGGAGACCTATGTCGCGCTGCTCGCCGTGATGAAGGCGGGCGCTGCCTTCGTGCCGCTGGCGACCGCGTTCCCCGAGGAGCGGATGGCGCTCATCATCGAGGACGCCGGCGTCAGCCTGATCGTCACCATCGCCGCCTATGCGTCGCGCGCCGGCCAGCTGCCGGTTCCGCATCTGCTGATCGACAGCACTGCCGCCGAAATCTCCAAAGAGTCCGGCGCGCCGCTGAAGCCGAATGCGAAGGCCGCTTCATCAGACGACACCTGCTACATCCTCTACACCTCGGGCACCACAGGCAAGCCCAAGGGCGTCGTCATCAAGCACCAGAGTTTCGTCAATTTCATCCGCGTCGCCGCCGCCTCCTACGGCTACCGGCCGGGCGATCGCGTCTACCAGGGCATGACCATCGCCTTCGACTTTTCCTCCGAAGAGATCTGGGTGCCGTTCGTCGCCGGCGCTACGGTGGTGCCGGCACCGGGCCAGATGCCGCTGGTGGGCGAGGAACTGGCCGATTTCCTGCGGCTCCATGACATCACCTGCATCGCCTGCAGCCCGACGCTGCTGTCGTCGATGACATCGGATGTGCCCAGCCTGCGCACGCTGCTGGTCGGCGGCGAGGCCTGCCCGCACAATCTGGTGGTGCGCTGGTCGAAGCCGGGGCGGCAGATCCTCAACACCTATGGCCCGACCGAGGCGACCGTCACCGCCACAATGGGCGCGCTCACGCCGGACAGTCCCGTCACCATCGGCGCGCCGCTGCCGACCTACTCCATCGTCATTCTCGACGCCTCGCTGCCGCAACTTGCCGAGCCCGGTGAACTGGGCGAGATCGGCATTGCCGGCATCGGGCTCGCGGTCGGCTATCTCAACAGGCCTGACCTGACCGAACAGAAATTCATCGCCGATTTCGTCGGCCTGCCGAACAATCCGTCGAAGCGCATCTACCGGACCGGCGACCTTGGCCGCATCAACGACCAAAGCGAGATCGAATATAACGGCCGCATCGACACCCAGGTCAAGATCCGCGGCTACCGCATCGAGCTCGGCGAGATCGAGGCGGTGCTGCTCGATCAGCCCGAGATCGCCCAGGCCGCGGTCACCACCTGGGAGATCGAGCCCGGCCGCGTCGAACTCGTCGCCTATTACGCCCCCAAGGCCGGCCAACCGTCGATCTCGCGCGCGGACCTCGCCAGGACGATGAAGCGGCGGCTGCCGGATTACATGGTGCCCTCCTATCTCGAGGAGCTGCCGGCGATCCCGATGACGGTCTCCAACAAGGTTGATTTGCGCCAGCTGCCGAAGCCGACAAGTGTGCGGCTTTCGGGCGATCGCGCCATGGTCGCGCCCGCCAATGACGACGAGCGTTTCCTGGCCGACGCACTGGCCGCCGTATTGAAATTCGAAGACGTGTCCGTCGAGGACAATTTCTTCGACGATCTCGGCGCCAACTCGCTGCTGATGGCGCATTTCTGCGCGCGCCTGCGCACCAGGAAGGAATGGGCGACGGCGTCGATGCGCGACATCTATCTCCACCCGACCGTGGCGCGGCTCGCGCTGCATCTCGGCGTGGCGGACGAGATGACGACGGCCACCAACGAGCCCGTCCTCACCCGCCGGGCCTCGAATTTCGCCTACTGGACCTGCGGCGCCGCACAGCTGCTGTTCTACGCGCTCTACAGCTACGGCGCCCTGTGGGCGATCAATGGCGGCCTCAACTGGATGTATGACGCGCTCGACGATCCGCTGCAGCTGTATCTGCGCTGCGTGGCACTTTCGGCCGCCGTGTTCTTCGGCATGTCGGGCTTTGCCGTCATCGCCAAATGGGTGCTCGTCGGCCGCTGGAAGGCGGAGGCGTTTCCCATCTGGGGCGTGCGTTACTTCCGCTTCTGGGTGGTCAAGACGTTGATCCGCACCGCGCCGGTCGTGCTGTTCCGCGGCAGCCCGCTCTACAGCATCTACCTGCAGCTTCTCGGCACCAAGCTCGGCAAGAATGCCGTCATCGAATCGAAATCCGTGCCCGTCTGCACCGATCTCATTTCAATCGGTGCCAACACCATCCTGCGCAAGGAATCGATGATCCTCGGCTTCAGGGCCCAGTCCGGCTACATCCACACCGGGCCGCTGACCATCGGCCGCGATGCCTTCGTCGGCGTCGGCTCCACGCTCGACATCGACACCCGGATCGGGGATGGCGCCCAGCTCGGCCATTCGTCTTCGCTGCATCGCGGACAAAGCATACCGGACGGCGAACGCTGGCATGGATCGCCGGCCGTGCCGACCACGGCGGACTATTGCAAGGTGCGCAATGTCGATCCTTCCAACATCCGGCGCTTCCTGTTCGAAGCGGTTCAGCTGATTGGCCTGTTTGCCATTGTCACTCCCTTGCCGCTGCTGTTCCACAGCTACTGGGAAAATGTCGGCGACGACTATCAGGAGACGATCGGCATCGTCGCGATCGGCACCACGGTCACGCTGTTCGGCTACATCGCCGTGGCTTTTCTGGCGGCGACGCTGGTGCCGCGCCTGACAAACCTGATCCTGAAGCCAGGCCGCACCTACACGCTCTACGGTTTCCGCTACTGGCTGCAGACGGTCGCCGAATTCACCAGCAACTCCCGCGTCCTGGGTCTCCTGTTCGGCGACAGCTCGGCCATCGTGCACTATATCAGCGCCATCGGCTGGAACCTCAACAAGGTGGTGCAGACCGGTTCCAACTTCGGCAGCAACCAGCAGCACGAAAACCCGCTTCTGTGCGAGATCGGCACCGAGACCATGGTGTCGGATGGACTGTTCATGATCAATATGCACAAGTCCGCCTCGGCCTTCCGGCTCGAGCCGACGCGCATCGGCGAGCGCAACTATCTCGGCAACAACATCTACTATCCGCCGGATGGCCGCACGGGCGACAACGTCCTGCTCGGCACCAAGGTGATGATCCCCATCGACGGGCCGTTGCGCGAGAATGTTGGGCTTCTCGGTTCGCCTGCTTTTGAAATCCCGCGCATGGTGAACCGCGACAAGGAGCTTATCGCCGGCATCGACGAGGCAGACCGGCGCCAGCGCATCCCGCTGAAGAACCGCCACAACATGGTGACGATCCTTCTGTTCGTGGCAACGCAATGGGTCATGTTGTTCGCCACGCTAGCGATCTGGGATCGGGCGCTGAACTACTATACCGAATGGGCCGAGGTCGCCCTGTTCGTTGCCGTGCTTTTGACCTCGGCAATCACCATTCCGTTCTACATCCTGGTCGAGCGGGCAAGCCTTGGTTTTGGCCGGCTGAAGCCGCAAATGACGACGATCTACGACGTCGCATTCTGGCGTCACGAACGCCACTGGAAGCTCGCGGATTCGCCGATCGTGCGCCTGTTCGCCGGCACGCCGTTCCGGCCGATGATCCTGCGCCTGCTGGGCGTCAAGGTCGGCAGCCGTGTCTATGACGGCGGCAGCAATTTGACCGAACGTTCCCTGGTGGAGATCGGCGACGACGTCACCCTCAACGAGGGGTGCGTCATCCAGGCCCATTCGCTGGAAGAAGGCGCCTTCAAGTCCGACTTCATCCGCATCGGCAAGGGCTGCACGCTCGGACCTTCAGCCTTTGTCCATTACGGCGTCGTGATGGGTGAAGGCTCGGTGGTCGATGTCGACTCCTTCGTCATGAAGGGCGAAGAGCTGGAGCCCAACTCCATATGGCGGGGCAACCCGGCCAAGCTGCACCGCTTCGTCGAGCCGATCACCGACGATGGCTCCAAGGTATCGGCCCCGGCATTGGCTTGAAGAAGGGCCTCGGCTTGACGAAGGGCATCGGCTTGAACACCGGAGATATCCGTCTCGTTGCCGTGACCGAGGCCAACCGGGCCCTGGTCACGGCCTTGGAACTGGCGCCGGAGCAGAGGGATTTCGTCGCCGGCAATGCGGACTCGCTGGAAGAAGCCGGGACTGACGAAGACGCCCGGCCACGGGTCGTCATGGCCGGGGATCGTGTCGTCGGTTTCCTGATGTACGAGGCTCCTCCGGATGACGACGAGGCACGCATCTACCGCTTCATGATCGACCGCGCTTCTCAGGGCAAAGGCTACGGCAAGGCCGCGCTGCGTAAGGTACTGGACGAAATCCAGGGGCTCAGCCACATCAGCCACGTCTCGATCTGCTACGAACCGGAGAACGATGCGGCGCGAAATCTCTATCGCAGCGCCGGTTTCGTCGAAGAAGGGCTCGACGAGGACGGAGAAATGATAGCCGATCTCGCTTTGCCGGCCCCGGACGCACGAGTCGTGATGCGGCTGCCCGAGGAAATCGCCTTGGCCGAAGCGATCGCCGCCATCGCACCATCGGGAGTCCGGATCGGATGCCGGATGATCCGCGACGGCGACGACGCCCATCTGCTGCCTGGGGAAGCGCATTCCATCCCCGCGCGTCAGCCTGGCATGCGGCGCGCCAGCGGCGCGGCCCGGTGGATCGCGCACGGACTGCTGGCGGAGCTTGGCGTCGGCGACGTCGCCATCTTGCGCTCGCCAACCGGCGCGCCGGTCTGGCCCGACGGCATAACCGGTTCGCTCGCGCACGACGACGACATGGCCGTGGCGGCGATTGCACCGATTGGCGATATCGCCTCGCTCGGCATCGACGTCGAGCCCGCGCAGCCTCTCCCGGATGACATTTTGGCGCTCGTGACAACACCTGCGGACCGCACGGACGCAGCCGACCGGCATCTTGCCGGCCGCATCCTCTTTGCCGCCAAGGAAGCCGTCTACAAGGCCGTCTATCCGCTCGATCGCGAGGTGCTGGGCTATGAGGACATCACCATCGACCTGAACGCAGGCCACGCGACGACGAAGACGGGCCGCAAGGCCAGCCTCGCCTACTGCGTTGCCCCGCGCGTGGTGGTGCTGGCATTTGTCGAGAAAAACGCGCGGTAGCGCGCGGCCCTATTCGCCGACGATCTCCGTATACGCCCTCATCTCGCCATCGAGCCCGCGCAGCCGCCAGTTCTCGCCGTCCCGTCCCTCGACATGGCAAGGCCCGATCGGCACCTTGCCGCCGCCTTCCGGCAGGTCGAGCACATAGACGGGGTTGCAGATGCCCGACAGCCGCGCCCGCAGCGCTTCAGTCAGCGCCTGTCCCTGGGCAATCGTCGTGCGCCGGTGCGCCATGCCGCGCGCGAGGTCGCCATGGTGCAGGTAGTAGGGTTTGACGCCGAGGCGGTACATCAGCTCGCGGCAGAGTTCTTCCAGCGCCTCGATGCTGTCGTTGACGCCCTTGAGCAGAACGCTCTGGTTCAGCAGCACGAAGCCGGCTTGCCGAAGCGTGCGGCAGGCGGCCTCGGTTGCGTCGGTGATCTCGCGCGCGTGGTTGAAATGGGTGACGACAGTGACCATCAGCCGGCCCTGCAGCGCCGCGACGAGCCCTGATGTAATGCGCGACGGCAGCACCACCGGCACGCGCGTATGGATGCGCAGCAGCCGCACATGGGGGATCGCTTCGATGCGCGCAAAGATTTCGGCCAGTGCCTTGTCAGGCAGCGACAGCGGATCGCCGCCGGTCAGGATCACCTCACGGATTTCGGGGTGATCCGCGATATAGGCCAGCGCCGGCTCCAGCGCCTCGCGCGTATAACCCCTGCCGATCGAGGTCAGCGATTCCTTGCGGAAGCAGAACCGGCAATAGACCGCGCATTGATAGGTCGGGAACAGCAGCACCCGGTCGGCATGGCGATGCGTCAATCGCGGCACCGGGCTGAAGTCATGGTCGGCGATCGGATCGTCGAGTTCGCCTTCCACCTCCTCCAGTTCCTGCGGAGAGGGGATGACCTGCGCCCGGATCGGATCGGCCGGGTCGTTCCAGTCGATCAGGTCGAGATAGGCTTTGGGCGCGCGCACCTTGTGGTTCGCGGCCGCCGCTTGCGCCGCCGCGCGCTCAGCTGGCGACAACGGCAGGGACGCCAGATCGCGCACGTGGCGCACGCCGGCGCGAATTTCGGCCTGCCAGGCGGTATCGGGGTCGGCGGCGCGCGCGTCGTGGAGGTTGGTGTCTGAGGTCATCGGGTTTCTCGGGCAATCTGGCGGTGCTATCGGCCGGATGGGCGGGCGGGTCAAGCACGTGCATTGCCGCAGGATTGTCAGCGCCGCGATCCTTCTCGCGCGCCCCTCTGTCCTGCCGGACATCTCAAGGGGGGAGATTGGCAGCAGCATGCTTCGCGCCTTTCTTCGCCGCTGAACCGCTGGAAATTGGCGAAAGCCGGCGCGGCATCCAATCTCCCCCCTTGAGGGGGAGATGTCCGGCAGAACAGAGGGGGGTGTTCAAGCGCCAACCCTTCCCGCCACCAACTTTCGCCGCATCGACCACAACCACAATTTCGGGCAAGCTCGCACCCGACAGCGCCGCATGGGGAGATGCGGCGCCGCCAGGGAGGACTGCCATGACCAACACACCGGCGCTGCCGCGCTATGTCGATGCCATTGCACGCTTTCGCATCGACGATGAGATCGCAAGACTTCACGGCGATCCCGCGACGGGCATCAACGCCTGCATCGAATGCTGCGATCGCCATACCGGCCAGAACCGGCTGGCGCTGCGCGCCATCTCTGCCGATGGCGAGCTGCGGGAGTTCAGCTTCGACGATCTCAAGGAGATGTCGGCGCGCGTCGGCAACATGCTGAAAGCGGCTGGTGTCGGCCCCGGCGACATCGTCGCCGGCATGCTGCCGCGCATTCCCGAACTGGTGGCGCTCATCCTCGGCACCTGGCGTATCGGCGCGGTCTACCAGCCGCTGTTCACCGCCTTTGGCCCCAAGGCCATCGACCACCGGCTAAAGACCAGCGGCGCGAAGCTCGTCGTCACCAACATTGCCAATCGCGGCAAACTCGATGAGGTGGAGGATTGCCCTCGCGTTGCGACCATCCTTGCCCCAGGCGAAGCCCTGCCGGCCGGCGACATCGATTTCCGCGCCGCCTTTGCCGCCGCCTCGCCTGACTGCCAGCCGGTGATCCGCAAGGGCGACGATTTGTTCATGATGATGTCGACCTCGGGCACGACCGGTTTCCCCAAGGGCGTTCCGGTGCCGCTCAGCGCGCTGCTGGCCTTCGGCGCCTATATGCGCGATGCCATCGGGCTGCGGCCCGACGACGTCTTCTGGAACATCGCCGATCCTGGTTGGGCCTACGGCCTCTATTACGCCGTCACAGGCCCCCTGCTGCTTGGCATCGCCACGACCTTAAACGAGGGCGCCTTCACCGCCAAAAGCACCTACGACATCATCGAGCGCCTCGGCGTCACCAGCCTCGCAGGCTCGCCCACCGCCTTCCGCCTGCTGCTGGCCGAAGGACCCGAGGCAGCCGCCCGCGTCAAGGGCCGGCTGCGCGTGGTGAGCAGCGCCGGCGAGCCGCTCAACCCGGAGGTGATCCGCTGGTTCGACGCTCATCTCGCCGCCCCCATCCACGACCATTACGGCCAGACCGAGAACGGCATGATGGTCAACAACCATCATGGCCTGTCGCACCCGGTGCGCCACGGCTCGGCCGGCTTTGCCATGCCGGGCTACCGCATCGTCGTGCTCAACGAGGCCAGCCACGAACTTGGCCCCAACCAGCCCGGCATTCTCGCCGTCGACATCGCCAATTCGCCGCTGCGCTGGTTCGGCGGCTATCACCAGGCGGAAACGCCGGCCATAGCGGGCGGCTATTACCGCACCGGCGACACGGTCGAGTTCGAGCCCGACGGTTCGATCTCCTTCATCGGCCGCGCCGACGACGTCATCACCTCGGCCGGCTACCGCATCGGCCCGTTCGACGTCGAAAGCGCGCTGATCGAACACCCGGCGGTCAACGAGGCAGCCGTCGTCGGTGTGCCCGACCCGCAGCGCACCGAAATCGTCAAGGCCTTCGTCGTTCTGGCGCCCGCCTTTCGAGGCAGCGAGGCGCTGGCCGAGGAACTGGCGCAGCATGTCCGCAAGCGCCTCTCGGCCCACGCCTATCCGCGCGAAGTCGAGTTCGTCAGCGAGTTGCCGAAGACGCCGAGCGGCAAGATCCAGCGGTTCCTGCTGAGGAAGGCCGAGGTGGAGAAGCGGAAGGAGTGACACGGCCAATCTCCCCACAAGGGCAGGGCTATCGCATACGGATTCTTGCGAAGAAGAATCCCCACCCTAACCCTCCCCACAAGGGAGAGGGAACGCTGCCGCGTGCCTTTAATTCTTCTTGGCGCCGAAAAGACAGGCGATTCTCTTGGGTCAGCGCCAACGGAAGTCTCCCTCCCCCTTGTGGGGAGGGGTTAGGGGTGGGGGTCCGTGCCGGGCAGACATCTCAGGAATTCCATATGCGACAGCCCTGCCACTTGTGGGAGAGATCGCAGTTGCAACGCCGCGCTTCTGCTACTACCACCCAGCGGTGCCCGCCATCGCCACAAAGGCGCTCTCGATGGTCTCGAACGTCAGCTCCGGATAGAGCGCGCCGGCTTCCGGCGTGGCCGTTTCGAGCGCCGTCTCACCGCGTATCCAAAACGCTCGCAGCAGTCCGAGCCAGGGGGCTGATGCGATCATCGCCTCAAGCTCCGCCGCACTCTGGGGCACGATGCGCGGCGAGCGGCCGCTGACCCGGCGCCACAGGTCGATCATCGCGTTCTGGGTTGTCCGATTCTGTGCGATCCGCATCTCGCGGCGAACAGCATCGGGATCCTCCAGCGCGCGCAAGGTGACAGCGGCGATATCCTTCTCGCTGACGAACGTCGCCGGCACATTGCCGTCGCCATAGAGCGTCACCTCATCGGGCGGCAGAGGCGACGAGCCGAAGCGCATCAGGTCGCCCAGAGTTGCCACCCAGGTCGAAAAGAAACCATTGGTGTAGATCACCGTATAGGGCAGATCAGCCTCCTTGATCGCGTCGAAGACTGCTCTCTTGAGGTCGAGTGGTGGGACCGAGCCTGGTGCGGCGGCGGCAAAGTCGAGACCGAAGCCGGCGGAAGGTACATAGCGGGAGACGCCGGCATCCCTGAGCGCCCGCACCAGCGTCATCTCGCTGGCCGAATCCACATGCACTGAGGAGATGACGCGATCCACTTTGCCGACGGCGCGGACAAGGCTGTCATAATCGTCGAGATCGCCGACATGCACCGTGGCGCCGAGTTCCTTCAGCGGGCGCAGCCGCTGTTCATTACCGGCTGTTGCCGGACGAACCAGAACGTGCAGGCGATCGCCATTGTGTGCGCTGGCCTTTGCCATCTCGCCACCCAGCAGCCCCGTCGCGCCGATGATCAGGGTGCTGGTCATATCGCCCTCCCATTGCGCAGGATGGAACCGTCCCAGTCGCGCTCGAAGCCGATGTCGTGCAAGCGTTGGTTCGAGAAGCGTGAAACTCGGCGCAGCATGCGGCGGCGCTCGACGACTGCAGCGGTTCTGAGTGCAAGACCGCTCATCGCGGCGCCGATGGATTCGAAGGTCGGGTTCATTGTTCGTCTCCTGTGTTTTACCCGGGGCGCAAGCGTGCCAAGGCCGTCCGCGGAGGACGAGCATGACGATTGCTCACACTGTTCTGGTCGTTCAGCGCAGCGGTGAGATGGAAAACCCGATTTGGATGCGCTGCTACGTCAGTAGATTGGACATTTCCGGGCTGGACGACAAACGACTCTTTGTGCAGGATTTGTGAGCAACGCTCACAGGTGGACCATGCCGCGCAGACTGCCGCCGCTCACTGCCCTGCCCGCCTTCGAGGCCGCCGCCAGGCATCTGAGTTTCTCCAAGGCTGCGGGCGAACTCAACGTCACCCATGGTGCGGTCAGCCGCGCCATCCGCAACATCGAGGACAGGCTGGGCATCCAGCTTTTCGATCGGGGGACGCGGTCCGTGCGCCTGACTCCTGTTGGCGCGGCCTACGCATTGGAAGTCAGGAAGGCGCTGGACCAGATCGCCGCCGCCACCATCGCCGCCACGCCCGACCGCACCACGGGTATCCTGAATGTCAGCACATCGGACGGTTTTGCCGGCCGCTGGCTGGTGCCGAGGCTGCATCGCTTCCATCGCGCCAACGGCGATATCGACGTGCGGCTGTCGACCTCGGGCGTGCTTTCCGATTTCGTCAGCGACGGCATCGACATTGCCATCCGCTACGGCAAGGGCGGCTATGTCGGGGTGACCGCGGAATTTCTCGCCGATGAAGAGGTCTTCCCGGTCTGCAGCCCGGAACTGCTGCAAGGCGAACATCCGTTGCGCCTGCCGGCGGATCTCGGGCATCACAAATTGATCCATGATGCGTTTCGCATCGACTGGGCGACATGGCTGCAACATGCCGGCGTGGCAGATGTCGATCCGAAGCGCGGCGTGCGCTTCGATTCCGCCACCTTCGCCGTCGAGGCCGCGGTGCATGGCGAAGGCGTGCTGCTGGGCCGAAGCGCGCTGGTCTCGGCCGACCTCGCCGCCGGGCGGCTGGTTCGTCCCTTCGACCGCGCGCTGAAATCCGCCTCGCGCTACTACGTCGTCTACCGCGACGGCGCGCTGCGTCAGAAGAAGATCAGGGCGTTCCGCGACTGGCTGTTTGCCGAAATGGCGGCTGACTGGATTGGTGCGACGAAGGGCGATTGAGGTAGAAGGCCTGCGCTTGCAACCCAAGCAGCGCCGCGCGGACCCCCACCCCGCTGCTTCGCATCGACCCTCCCCACAAGGGGGAGGGTCAGGAAGACGCCCTGCCCGCCTGCCGAACAGCCCCTTTTTTGGAAATGGTTGTGTGCGTCAAGTTCTGCAAAATGGGCGATCATGAAGCTGGTCATGCGGCTTGGCGTAGAGCGAGCTTCTTGTGCTCGC
>NZ_JAMYMR010000013.1:0-143548 GCF_040318635.1 Mesorhizobium sp. M1066 | reverse complement strand
TCTTCACCTGGGGGGTGGGGGGGGGGGGCGTGGGAGCGTGGGTGTTGGGTTTTTTTTGTGCGTTTGGGGGGGGGGGTTGCGCCCTACGGGGACCCCCACCCCGCTCCGCTTCGCGGATCGACCCTCCCCACAAGGGGGAGGGTAACACTCAATCCGAAACCGGCGTATTCTCGTCCACATCCACCCGGAAATTGCCTTCCAGAATCTCCGCCTTCTTCTTTTCGACCAGCTCCTTGACGTCCGCCGGCAGCGTCTTGTCGAACTTGTGGTAGGGCGCCAGATGCGAGCCGCCTTTGCCCATGCGCGAGAAATCGCCATAGTCCTGCGCGGTGAAGACGCCGGCCCTGACCAGTTTGATCGCCTGCTCGACCGTCGGATACATGTCCCAGACCGGACCGGTGATGACCGTATCCGGGCCGAGGCTCGACTGGTCGGACATGTTGGAGATGGCGAGGATCTTCTTGTCCACCGCGGCTTCGATGACACCGAAGCGCTCGGCGTAGATGACGTCGACGCCGGCGTCGATCTGCGCGACCGCCGCTTCCTTGGCCTTGGGCGGATCGAAGAACGAGCCGATGAAGGCGACCTTCTTCTTGATGTTCGGGTTGACCTCCTTGGCGCCGGCGAAGAAGGCGTTGACCAGCCGGTTCACCTCCGGAATGCCCATCGCCGCGACGGCGCCGATCGTGCCCGACTTCGACATCTTGCCGGCGATCATGCCCGAGAGATAGGCGGGCTCGTGGATCCAGTTGTCGAAGACGCCGAAATTGGGTTCCGCCGGTCCGGCACCGGAGCCGAACAGAAAGGCGGTCTTCGGGAACTGCTTGGCCGTGCGGCGCGATTCACGCTCGGCAGCGAAGGCATCGCCCAGCACCAGCTGGTAGCCGCCTTGTGCATATTCGCGCATCACGCGGCTGAAATCGGCGGTCTGCACCTTCTCGGACCATTTGTATTCGATGCCGAGTTCCTTCTCGGCCTTCTGCAAGGCGACATGGATCTGGTTGTCCCACGGCTCCTCGATCGGCGTGGCGAAGATCGCCGCCACCTTCAGCTTCTTGTCCGCCGCGAAGGCGGCGCCCGGCAGCATCGTTGCCGCCAAGCCAAGCGCGCCCAGCTCCAGCACATTGCGTCGCGAAAGCCCTTCGCGTTTTATCTGCGATTTATTGTTCCGGTTTTCCATTGCATTCCCCTCTGTTCGACAGCCGTGTCGAGCCGGCTGTTCGTGAAAATGTCAGACGGGGAAGTATGGAACGACGCCAGACTTTTGTCCACGTGGTCAAATTTGAACCGCGCACCGGATTCTTGATCTTAGCCGGCCAAGCAAGGGCCGCCGATCAAACCCGTTCCAGCGCGATCGCGATGCCCTGGCCGACACCGATGCACATCGTGGCAAGCGCATAACGGCCGCCACGTTCGCGAAGCTCCAGCGCCGCCGTACCGGAAATGCGGGCGCCCGACATGCCCAGGGGATGGCCGAGCGCGATGGCGCCGCCATTCGGGTTGACGTGCGGTGCATCCTCGGCAATGCCGAGCTGGCGCAGCACGGCGATGCCTTGCGAGGCAAAGGCTTCGTTGAGCTCGATGACATCGAACTGTCTTGGTGTCAGGCCAAGCCGCGCGCAGAGTTTTTGCGTCGCCGGCACCGGGCCGATGCCCATGATGCGCGGCGCAATACCGGCGGCAGCGCCGCCGAGGATGCGGGCGATCGGCGTCAGGCCATACTTTTTCACGGCTGCCTCGGAGGCAACGATCAGCGCCGCCGCCCCGTCATTGACGCCGGAGGCATTGCCGGCCGTCACCGTGCCGCCCTGGCGGAACGGTGTCGGCAGCCTGGCCAGCGCATCGACCGTCGTGCCAGCACGGGGATGTTCATCCTTCGAGACGACAACCGCATCGCCCTTGCGCTGCGGGATCGTCACTGGCGTGATCTCCTTGGCCAGCCGGCCATTGGCTTGCGCGGCGACCGCCTTGTCCTGGCTGCGCACGGCAAAGGCATCCTGGTCCGCGCGGGAGATGGCGAACTCTTCCGCGACGTTTTCGCCGGTCTCCGGCATCGAATCGACGCCATACTGCTTCTTCATCAGCGGATTGACGAAGCGCCAGCCGATGGTGGTGTCGTAAATCTCGGCATTGCGCGAGAACGCCGTGTCGGCCTTGGGCATGACGAAGGGCGCGCGGCTCATCGATTCGACGCCGCCCGCGATCATCAGCTCCGCCTCGCCTGCCTTGACGGCCCTGGCTGCGATGGTCAGCGCATCCATGCCGGAGCCGCAAAGGCGATTGACGGTCGAGCCCGTAATCTCCTTCGGCAAGCCTGCCAGCAGCAGCGCCATTCGCGCCACGTTGCGGTTGTCCTCGCCGGCCTGGTTGGCACAGCCATAGACGACATCGTCGACAGCCTGCCAGTCGATGCCGGGATTGCGCTCGATCAATGCCCTCAGCGGTATCGCGCCGAGATCGTCTGATCGTACCGAAGACAGTGAACCGCCGAAGCGGCCGATCGGCGTGCGGATATAGTCGCAGATATAGGCCTCGGCCATGTTATGCAGCCTTTGTTTTTCCGGTTCCCTTATGCGCCGCCTTGGTGCGGGCCTGCAGGTTGCGCAATGTCTTGAGTTCGAGTTCGCTTGGCGCCGGCGTTTCGTCAAGCGCCTCGGCGAACTTAACCACCCAGCCACAGCTCTCCTGCACCTGCTCACGGGTGACGCCGGGATGCAGCGACACGACGGTGAATTCCTTGCTCACGGGATCCGGTTTCCAGATGGCGAGATCGGTGATCAGCAAGGTCGGGCCTGATGTCTCGATGCCAAGCCGTTTGCGATGATCGCCGCCCTCGCCATGGCCGAAGGAGGTGAAGAAATCGATCTTCTCGACCATGCCGCGCTTGGTCTGCGCCATGGTGATGTAGATCTCCTTCGACGACGTCGCGATCTCCGGCGCGCCGCCGCCGCCGGGCAGCCTGGTCTTGGGATGGAAATAGTCGCCGATGACGGTGGTGTTGATGTTGCCGAACTTGTCGAGCTGCGCCGCCCCGAGGAAGCCGATCGAGATGCGCCCGCCCTGCAGCCAGTAGCGGAACATTTCCGGCACCGCGACAGTGGTGATAGCGGTCTCGCATAATTCGCCGTCGCCGATCGACAGCGGCAGCACGTCCGGCGCGGTGCCGATCGTGCCGCTTTCATAGATGAGCGTGATATCGGGCGCATGCGTCAGCCGCGCCACATTGCAGGCGGCGGATGGTGCGCCGATGCCGACGAAGCAGACATCGTCATTGCGCAGCGCGCGGCTGGCGGCGATCGTCATCATCTCGTTGGGGGTGAAACCCAGCTGATTGTCGCTCATGCCGCTTTCCTCAGATGCTCTACACGGGCCGCGAAATCGTCGGCGCTCTTCTCGATGACATTGGCCTGCATCCACGCCTGGAATGTCTCGCGGTCGGCAGCGATCTCGTCCCATTCCAGATAGGCGGCATTGTCGCGCGCATAGTAGCCATGCGCGTAGGACGGATGCGATCCACCGGGCACGACCGATATTGCCGCGATCGTCCAGCGCGGCAGCACGGCCAGATTAGGGTGCAGATCGTCGAAATTGTCGACCACTTCCTCGACCGTCACCACCGCGCGTTTGGCCGCCAGCACGGCTTCCTTCTGGATGCCGATGATGCCTTCGACCAGCACATTGCCTTTCTTGTCGGCCTTCTGCGCATGGATGAAGGTGACGTCAGGCCGGATCGAAGGAACAGCGGCCAGCACCTCGCCGGTGAACGGACAGGTGACAGACTTGATGTTCGGGTTGACCGCCGCGAGGCCAGCACCGCGATAGCCGCGAAACACCGCGCAGGGCGGGCCGGCAGCACCCGCTTCATAGGCGTTGGCCATGCCGGCATGGCTGTGCTCCTCGATTTCAAGTGAGCGCGGAAAGCCGTTCTCGATGGCATCGCGGGCGCGCCGCAGCAGGCCGACGCCGGGATTGCCGACATAGGAGAAGACGATTTTCTTCGCCATGCCCATGCCGATCATCTGGTCGTAGATCAGGTCCGGCGTCATGCGGATCAAGGTCAGGTCGCGAAAACCCTGGCGGATCGCCTCGTGCGCCGCCGCCGTCGGGATCAGATGGGTGAAGCCCTCGAAGGCGACGGAGTCGCCATCTTTCAAATTCTCGGCCACGGCCTGTTTGAGCGGCAGGAACTTGACCATCGCATCGGCTCCAGGCTGAAAAAGTTCGTATTGCGAACATATGTTTTATATGCGATACTTTCTATGCTGAGCAGAGGCGTGGAGTCAATCCTGACGCCGATGTCGTTCTGCGGAGACAAGATGGACGAAGAGGCTGTTTCCCGTGATCATGTCGGCTCGCTTGAACGCGGCCTTGCCGTCATGGAGATCCTGGCCCGCCATCCCTCGGGCATGACGTTGACTGAAATGGCCGCGGAAGCGGGCCTGACCCGCGCCGGCGCCCGCCGCTTCCTGCTGACACTCACCGCCACTGGCTATGCAACACAGGCCGGCCGCGTGTTCTCGCTGTCGCCGCGCCTGCTGACGGTTGCCCGCACCTGGCTCGGCGGCGCCTCGCTATGGGCCTTCGCCGCCCCCATCATGCGCGCGGTCGCCGCACAGCTGAACGAGGCCTGCTCGGCAGCCATCCTGTCGGGTGAGGATGTCGTCTATGTCGCCCGCATTCCCGGCCGCCGCATTCTCAGCGTGTCACTCGATGTCGGCACCAGGCTGCCGGCCTATTGCACCTCGATGGGGCGCATCCTGCTCGCGGGCCTGACGCCTCAGGAATTGGACGCATTCCTCGACCAGGCGACCATCGAGAGACGGACGCCGAAGACGATCACCGATATAAGGCTGCTGGCCGGCGCCATCGGCAAGGCGAAAGCGGGCGGCTTTGCCATCGTCGATGAGGAACTGGAACTCGGCCTGCGCTCGGTCGCCGTACCGATCCGCGACCGGGCGGAGCGCACGGTCGCGGCCATCAACGTCTCGACCCAGTCGGCACGCTTCTCCGTCGCGGAGATGGAGCGGGAGATATTGCCGGCACTACTGGAAGCCAAGCAGCGGATTGAGGATTTCTTTGTGGTTTAAGAAGCTTCATCCAACCTTCGACGTCGGCGGGACAGCACCCCCCTCTGGCCTGCCGGCCATCTCCCCCGCAAGGAGGGAGATCAGCTGTTATCGCGGCTTTCGCCAATCTACACCGTTGTAGGGTGAGCGCTGCGCCGAAGCTGCCAATCTCGCCCCTCGTGGGGGTTGAGGAATGGTCCGCGAAGCGGATGGAAAGCCAATTGCTTGGCTTTCCAAATGACGAACGTCCGGCAGGACAGAGGGCGCGAAGGATCGCGGCGTTTGCCCTTCCTCGCCGCGCCGCCGTCCCCCTCAATGCTTAATCCGATCCCGCATCGCGTACCACAGCATGCCGAGCACATAGAGCGGCCCACGTAGCGCCGTGCCGCCAGGGAACGGCATCGGGGTTAGCGTCGAGAACAGATCGAGCCGCGAGACATCGCCGGTGATCGCTTCGGCCAGCAGCTTGCCGGACAGCGTCGACAGGATGACGCCCTTGCCGGAATAACCATGCGCGAAATAGACCTCACCATAGTGCCCGACATGCGGCAGTCGCGACGTCGTCACCGACACAAGCCCGCCCCAGGCGTGATCGATGCGGCAGCCCTTGAGTTGCGGAAAGGTCTTTTCCATATGCGGCCGCACGAAGCCGGCGATATCGGCCGGCGGTGACGGCGTATAGCGCTCGCCGCCGCCGAACAGCAGGCGGCCATCCGCCGACATCCGGTAATAGTTGACGACGAACCGGGTGTCGGACACCGCGACATTGGCCGGGATGACATTGCGTTTGCCCTCCAGCGGCTCGGTGGCGACGATGTAGTTGCCGACCGGCATGATGCGGCTGTTGACGCGCGGCTCCAGGCCATTGAGCAGCGCATCGCCCGCCAGCACGACGTGTTTTGCCCGGACCGAACCCTTTGCCGTCGAGACCCGGATCGAAGGCTCGCGTTCCAGCCGCACGGCCACCGAATTCTCATGGATTGTGACGCCGGCGGCAACCGCTGCGCGGGCAAGGCCGAGCGTATAGTTCAGCGGATGCATGTGGCCGCCGAGCGGCTCGTACATCGCGCCATGGTAGGGTGTATCGACCTTGGCTCGGGCTTCAGCCGCCGACAGGATTTCCGCATGCGGGAACTTCATCACCGTGGCCAGGCACTCGGCCTCTTCCTCGAGATCCCTAAGATCGGAGCCGTTGACCGCGCCGACGAGATGGCCGGTCAGCCTGAGATCGCAATCGATGGCGTGGCGCTCGATGATGTCGAGCACCAGCCCGCGCGCTTCGAAGGCAAGATCGAACAGCGCTTTGGCCCGCTCCGGCCCATAAACCTTGACCAGACCCTTGGCGCCCTTGCGCAGGCCGGGAATCATTTGGCCGCCATTGCGCCCCGATGCGCCCCAGCCGATCTTGCCGCCTTCGAGCAGCACCACCTTCAGGCCGCGCTCGGCAGCGTGAAGGGCGGCTGACAGGCCGGTGCAGCCGCCACCGACGACCGCCAGGTCGGCTTCGACATCGCCGACAAGCGCCGGATGGTCCGGCGCGGGATTGGCGGTGGCGACATAATAGGATTTGGCGATGTCGAGGCCCGAATTGAAACCCGTTGAACTGGAAGCCATGATCACACCTTCAGCAGAAGGTGGTCGCGTTCCCAGCTCGTCACCACGCCCTGGAACAGGTCGAGCTCCACGCTCTTGACGCGCAGATAAGTCTGGAAGAAATCCTCGCCCAGCAGTTCACGCACCGGCTCGCATGCCTCGAAACGGTCGAGCGCCTCCTCCATGGTTTTCGGCAGCGTGCTCTTGATCTTATAGGCATTGCCCGATGCTTCGGCCGAGCGCGTCAGCTTCTGTTCGACACCGAGATAGCCGGCGAGAAGCGAACCGGCGATCGCCAAATAAGGATTGGAATCCGCACCCGGAAGCCGGTTCTCCACCCGCCGCGCGGCGCGGCCGCCGGCCGGCACGCGCAACCCGCAGGAACGGTTGTCATGCGACCATTCGATGTTGGCCGGCGCGCTGTGGTTGGGTCTTATGCGGCGGAACGAGTTCACATTGGGCGCAAACAGCGGCATGATTTCGGGCACATACTTTTGCAGGCCGCCGATGAAATGCCCAAACATCTCGGTGTCGGCATCGTCGCTGCCGGCAAACAGGGTCTTGCCGGCCTCGTCGATGACCGACATGTGCAGATGCATCGAGCTTCCCGCCTGCGCCGCGATCGGCTTGGCCATGAAGGTCGCATGCATGCCGCTTTGCTGCGCGGCCTGGCGCGTCAGCCGCTTGAACAGCAGCACCTTGTCGGCCAGCGGCAGCGCATCGCCATGCAGGAAGTTGATCTCCAGCTGCGCCGTACCCGATTCATGGATCAGCGTGTCGAGCGGCAGTCCGGCCGCCGCCGCATAATCATAGATGCGGCGGATCACCGGCTCGAACTCCTCGAGCGCGGCCATGTCATAGGGATGCTGCACACCCTCGGCACGGCCATTGGCACCGACCGGAGCGGTCAGCGGCTGGTCGGGATCGGGATTGGGCGCGGTGAGATAGAATTCGAGCTCCGGCGCCACCACCGCCCGCCAGCCGCGCTTGGCGTAGAGGTCGAGCACGGCGCGCAGCACATGGCGCGGCGAGGCCATCCATGGCCGGTTGTCCATGTGGAAGGCATCGGCAAAGACATAGGCCTTGCCGGGAGCGGCGCCAGGCGCCAGGCAGAGCGTCGATAAATCGGGCGCCATGCGCATGTCCGGATCCGAATAGGCAAAGCCCTCGTCGACCGAACCGGAATAGCGGCCGTCGATGCTGACCAGGAAGGCGCTGCTCGGCAGATAGAGCGCGCGGTCTTCAAGCGCCTGGAGAAATTTAGCCGTTGGCAAGGCCTTGCCGCGCAGGACGCCGTTCATGTCGGGCACCAGGCACTCGATCTCATTGATCCCGTGCTGGGCCAACCAACTCCTCGGATCGGCGTTGTTCAGGGCGGAGTTATTCGTCGCGATTTTGTCAGGCATTTCGTTCATGTCCGTATCAGAGAGAGTATGGCTTGCGCGGCCACATCCGTTCCGGGTTTCAGCGCCATCTGGGCTGCATTGTCCCTAAGGCGGGCGCGCATTGCATCGTCGGCCAGCAGGCCGAGAATGGCTTTCTCCAATACTCCTTCGGTCCAGGCGTCACGGCCGATATGGTCACCGACGCCGGTCTCTCCAGCGCGTTGCGCATTGTCATGTCCGTCCCAGCAATAGGGCATGATCAGCGACGGCACGCCGAAGCGCAGCGCCTCGCAAAAGCTGTTGTTGCCGCCGTGATGGATGAACAGGTCCGACTTCGCCACCACCGAGGGCTGCGGAAACCAGGCGTCGAGATAGACATTGTCGGGCACCGCGCGATAGGCGTCGCGCAGGCCGCCGGCATTGACGATGAAGCGCGCCGGCAGCCTGTCGAACACCGCCAGCATGCGCTCGATCAGCCCGACATCCATGGCGCCGAGGCTGCCGAAGCTGACATAGACCAGCGGCCCGCCATTGCGTGGGAACACGGGGACCTCGAATGGCGCTTCTGAGCGAACGCAGCCTTCGAGATATACGAAGCGCGTGGGGTCGAGCGGCTCGGCGCGCTCGCGGCGCACGATCGTCGGGGTCAGCAGCAAATTGAGGTCGGGCGACGCCTCCAGGAACAGGCCCTTCGGCAGCGGCGCCAAGCCGGCATCCATCCGGAAACGGTTGAAGCGATCATGTGCGGGCGCGCAAGCCGTCAGATACCTGGCCTCGAACGCCGCGCGTTGCGGGTCGTCGACGCCAAGCCCAGACAGATAGGGCGGTACCCGTGCATCCGGCAGCTCGGTCTCGGCGCAGGAGACGACGCGCACCCAGGGACAGCCGGCGGCGGCGATCGCCGGGAACATGATGACATTGTCGAGCACCACCGCGTCGGGCTTCAGCCGCGCCAGCAATTGGCGCAGCGGCGCTTCGGCATTGACCGCGGTGTCGACGATGGCCTGCCAGGTCGGCGCGACATAGGTTTCCAGCTGGTCGATCGGGCTCAGCCGGAAATGCGGCAGGTGCCGGCGCACGAAAGCCTGCCAGTAGCTCTGGCGGTCGCTGTCGCTCAGCGGCTCTTCGGTCGGCAACTGATATTCTTGGAAACCATAGTCGGCAAAGACGCCGGAAAAGCCGGCATGGCAGATGAAGACGGGCCGGGCGCCTCTCGCGCGCAGCGCCTGCGCGATGCCGACGCAATTCAACGCCGCGCCGAAGCTTGCTTCGGGGAACAGCGCGATGGTCGGGCTGGCTTTACGCGTCAATTAATCCTCGTCATTCCGGCCGGCTGATCATGCCGAACAGCGCGGGAGCCCCGCGGCTGGCCGCTTGCGGTCGCTGGTTGCGGGAGAGCCGCAGATGAATGCGAAGCAGATCGGCAGCCACCTCATACTGCAGGCTTTCAAGATGGTCGAGTATAGCAAGGTGTTCGCGCAGCGATTGCCGCAAGCGGAAGACGTTGACGCCGGCATAGATGCCCGGCAGCCGGCGCAGCCTGAGGTGATCGGCCAGCGCGTCGGCAACGAAGCGGTTGGCGCAGCCTTCGGCGAGCATGCCATGAAAATCGATGTCCAGCCGCTGGAACTCGCGTGTGTCGAATGCGGCGTCCGGCAGTGCCACCAGCGCTTCCATGCCCTGGCGCAACGCCGCCGCCCGCGCGCCGTCCAGCCGGAAGCCCGGCGTCAGGATGGCTGCGGGCTCCAGCAGCAAGCGGAATTCATAGCTGTCGCCTTGCGCCTCCGGATCGTCGGGGGTGCGCCGAAACAGCCAGGACTGGCCAGGCGCACGGTCCAGCAGATTCTCATCCGTCAGTTTGTTCAACGCTTTTAGTACCGTCTTGCGCTCGGCACCGTAGCGCCGCATCAGCCCCGCGACGGTCACCGTCTGGTCCAGCCGCCGCGCCGACCGGTCGCGCAGGATCGCCTCGGCCAGCTCGTCCTCCTCGGCGGCCGGCAATTCCGTCGCGACTGAAGCCTGCGCGGTGAGGTCGATGGCCAGGTGATAGCCGGAATCCGCCTCCCAGCGTACGACGCCCCGCTCCGCAAGCAGGCTAAGGGCCGCGCGCACCGGCGTGCGCGAGACGCTGCACAGCGACGCGATCTGCTGCTCCGGCAAGCGTGCGCCCGGCTCGAAACCACGTTGCCGCGCCACATCCAGGATGCGCTGCGCCAGATCGAGATGGTTGGTGCGGGGTCGTCGGGCTGCGGCTTGCATGACTGGTCTCATGGAAAACGACATGACCGCATCGATGTGGCCGATCGCCAGCATGGACGCAACCGGCCAGATTCTACGGTCGTTCGACAAATTATGGATTGACGTACTTTTTTGTGCAATAGTACTGTCATGACAATCGGCGTGAAAAGACCGAGGGAACGGGACTGAGGCGGCGGCAAGGTCGCAAGCGTTGGTCCGGCGAATGCAATTCGACGATCAACCGGAATGGGAGTCTGTCATGACCGCTACCAGCCTGCGGCGCCGTGCGCTGAAAACATCTTCGATCGCACTTGGCCTGGCCTTGGTGCTGTCCGCGCCGGCGACGGCCGCCGACCTCGTCATTTCCAACTGGGACGGCTACATGGCGCCCGACGCCATGGCCGCCTTCAAGACCGCGACCGGCGTTTCGGGCGAAGTGGTGGTGCATGCCACCAATGAAGAGATCATGGGCAAGCTGATCGCCGCCGGCGGCAAGGGCTATGACGTGGTCTTCGTCTCCTCGCCCTTCGCCGAGGTGTTGAACAAGCTTGGCCTGACCGAGCCGATCGACCACGCCAAGATCCCGAACCTCACCAATCTCTATCCCGAGGCAACCAAGCTGCCTCACGATGCCGGCAATGCATTCTCGGTGCCCTACACCTGGGGCACCACCGGCCTCTGCTACCGCTCGGACCTGGTCAAGGTCGCGCCGACCAGCTGGAGCGACCTGCTCGCGCCATCCGACGAATTGAAGGGCAAGACCACCATGCTGGCGACCGACCGTTGGCTGCTGGCCGCCGGCCAGCTCGACAAGGGCTATTCGGTCAACGAAACCGACCCGGCCAAGATGGCTGAGGTCAAGGATCTGCTGATCTCGGCCAAGAAGACCCTGCTCGCCTATGACGACACCACCTTCTATTCCAAGCTGGTGTCCGGCGAGGCGCTGATGGTGCAGGCCTGGGACGGCTGGTGCAATTACGGCATCGCCGAAAAACCCGAGATCAAATACGTCATTCCCAAGGAAGGTTCGGACCTCTGGGTCGACACGATGGTGGTGATGAAGGCCTCCGCCAACAAGGACGCCGCCTTCCAGTTCATCAACTTCATGCTCGACGCCAAGAACCACGCCTGGGCAGCGCAGAACATCGACTACAAGGTGCCGAACAAGCCGGCCATGGAAAGCCTGCCTGCCGATTTCCTGGCCAAATTCCCCAACATGGCGATGCCGGTGGCCGACCTCGTCAAGTTCGAGCAATTGCGTGACGTCGGCGACGCCCAGCGCGACTATTCGAAGATCGTCAGCGAGATCAAGGCGGCGCAGTAGGGACTGTTCCCAACAGCATCTTGGAATCAAGCTTGCGTTCCGTGTCGCCCCCCTCTGGCCTGCCGGCCATCTCCCCCTCAAGGGGGGAGATTGGCTGTGGCATTGCTTTCGCCAATCTTCGATTTTTCAAAGTAAGCGAAAGGTTGGAACTGCCGATCTCCCCCCTTGAGGGGGGTGAGAAGTGGTCCGCGCAACGGACGGAAAGCCAATTGCTTGGCTTTCCGAACGACGAACGCCCGAAGCGAAAGCGAAAGGCCGGGTCCGGCAGGGCAGAGGGGGGCACTTCGTGAAGCACCTACCCTCTCGCTCCTCCTTGCTGATGGCCCCGGCGCTGCTCTGGCTGACCGCACTGATGGTGGTGCCGTGCGCGCTGGTGCTGGCGCTCGCCTTCTTCCGGCGCGGCATCTATGGCGGCATCGAATACACCTTCACGCTGGAGAATTTCGGCCTGGTCTTCGACCCGCTCTATGCCGGCATCTTCCTCAATTCGGCGCGCATCGCCGGCACCGCCACCCTGATCGCGGTGGTGATCGGCTATGCCGCCGCCTACGCTATCGCAGCCGCCCCGCGCCGGCTGCAGCCAATTTTCCTGTTCTTCGCCGTGCTGCCGTTCTGGTCCAACTATCTGATCCGCACCTATGCCTGGATCGTTCTGCTCAACCGCGAAGGCCTGATCACCCAGCTGCTGCGCTGGTTCGGCTACACCGGCGAACCGCCGTCGATGCTCTACACGGAAGGCGCCGTCATCGCCGGTCTGGTCTACAACTATTTACCCTTCGTCATCCTCGCCTGCTACGCCCCACTGTCGCGCCTCAACCCGGAACTCGCCGAGGCCTCGCGCGACCTCGGCGCCTCCGCCATGACCACATTCCGCCGTGTCATCCTGCCGCTGACCGTGCCCGGCATCGCCGCCGGCGCGGTCTTTATCTTCGTGCTGTCGATCGGCAATTTCGTTACCCCGGCGCTGCTTGGCGGCGGCCGCTTCCAAATGATCGGCAACCTCGTCTACGACCAGTTCCTCACCGCCAACGACTGGCCGTTCGGGGCGGCACTCGCCATGGCGCTGATCGCCATCATGCTTCTGGTGCTGATGGCGCAGGCACTGGCCGCCAATCGCGCCTCGGGTCATACCGCGCAAGCCGGCGGAGACACCGATGGCTGAGCGCTCTCCCGCCACGCGGCGCACGCTCTGGCTCGTGCTCAGCCTCGTCTTCGCTTTCCTCTACATCCCGATCGCCGTGCTGGTGGCACTGTCCTTCAACGAAGGCGGGTTGCCGACGGCATGGTCGGGCTTTTCGCTGAAATGGTATGCCTCGCTGGCCGGCAATTCGGCGATCCTCTCCGCCGCCCTCAACACGCTGATCGTGGCGCTGGTCTCGACGGCCATCGCAACCTTGCTCGGCACGCTGCTGGCGATCGGCATCGAGATGCGTCGGCAGTACGGCAAGGGCCTCGAAGCGCTGATCTTCGCACCGATGATCATTCCCGACATCGTGCTGGCGATCGCGCTGCTGTCGTTCTTCTCCATGCTCAACCTGACCATGGGCCTGCACACCATCATCCTCGCCCATGTCGTCTTCAACCTCGCCTTCGTCTGCTCGGTGGTGCGCGCCCGGCTGAAGAGTTTCGACTGGTCGATCGTCGAGGCCTCAGCCGATCTCGGCGCCTCCGCGCTCACCACCTTCCGGCGGGTGACATTGCCGGTCATCGCGCCGGCGGTGATCGCAGGCGCGCTGCTTGCCTTCACGCTCTCGGTCGACGAGTTCATCATAGCCTTCTTCACCGCTGGTGCCGGTCGCGCCTCGACGACGCTGCCGATGCAGATCTACGCGATGATCCGCTTCGGCATCACGCCGGAGATCAATGCGCTGGCGACCATCGTCATGGCGGTCTCGATCACCGCGCTGACCCTGTCGCAGCGGCTCAACCGTGGGATCATAGGCCAATGAGCGAACCGCGCACGCTGCTGGCCATAGACAAGGTGTCGAAGAACTTCGGCCGGGTGACGGCCGTCGACGGGATTTCGCTCGATATCAGAGAGAACGAGTTCTTCGCGCTGCTCGGCCCGTCCGGCTGCGGCAAGACCACGCTGCTGCGCATGCTGGCCGGCTTCGAGACGCCCAATGACGGGCGCATCCTGCTCGACGGCCGCGACATCGCCATGATCCCGCCCAACAAGCGGCCGGTCAATCTGATGTTCCAGTCCTACGCGCTGTTTCCGCATATGAGCGTGAGGGCCAATGTGTCCTACGGCTTGGAGATGGAACGTTTGCCGGCGTCAGAAATCCGCTCCCGCGTCGACGCCATCCTGGCGACAACCGAGCTGGTCCCCTTCGCCGACCGCAAGCCGGAGCAACTGTCGGGCGGCCAGAAGCAGCGCGTCGCGCTCGCCCGCGCGCTGGTCAAGCGGCCGCGCCTGCTGCTGCTCGACGAGCCGCTTGGCGCGCTCGACAAGAAGCTGCGCGGCGCCATGCAGCTGGAATTGAAGCGCCTGCAGCATGAGGTCGGCATCACCTTCGTCATCGTCACCCACGACCAGGAAGAATCGCTTGTGATGGCCGATCGCATGGCGGTGCTCAAGGACGGCAAGCTGCTGCAATGCGACACGCCGCACGCGATCTATGAGCATCCGGCCGACCGTTTCGTCGCCGACTTCATCGGCGTGATGAATTTTGTGCCCGGTAAAGCCGCCACCGACGGTGTGGTGGCTGCCAACGGCACGCGGATATCCGGCAAGGTTCCTGCCGCGCTCTCCATCGGCGCATCCGCTGTCGCGTCGGTGCGGCCCGAACGCATCCGGCTGTTCCCGTCGGGTGAAACCGCCAACCGCACCACCGGCACGGTCGAGGCGCTGGCCTATCAGGGGCTCGACCTGCAGCTGCATGTCCGCACGGGCCTGTCGCCAAAGCCGTTCCTGGTGCGCGTCACCGCTGATGCCGCCGACCGCCGGCCGGTCGCGTCGGGCGACCAGGTCGAACTCGGCTGGGACGCCGCCGATGTCAGAGTTTTCGCAGAATAAAGGAGAAGCCTGATGGCGCAGAAGACGATCGCGTTTTTTCCAGAAGCGGCCTACGGCCCGGCGCTCAATTCCGTCGGCATCGCCCAGGCGGTCGAAGCGCGCGGCCACAAGGCCGTTTTCCTGTCCGACCCCGGCTTTGTCGATGTCTACAAGGGCTACGGCTTCGAGGCGCATCCGGTGAACTTGTCCGAGCCGATGCCGCCCGAGCAGATGGCCAAATTCTGGGAGGATTTCATCAACGGCCACATCCCGAACTTCCGCAAATCGCCCTACGACCAGGTCGACAATTACGTCAAGGATTGCTGGACGGCGATCGTCGACAGCGCCAAATGGGCGCAGAAGGATCTGCCGCACGTTCTCTCAGCCATCAAGCCGGATGTGATCTGCGTCGACAACGTCATTCTGTTTCCGGCGATCAAGCAGTACGGCAAGCCGTGGGTGCGTGTCATCTCCTGCTCGGAAAACGAGATCGAGGACGAAGACATCCCGCCGCATCTCTCCGGCTGCGGCGAGAATGACCATGCTGGACACCAGCGCTACCGCGATCATTTCAACGCGGTGATCAAGCCGATCCATGACGACTTCAACGCCTTCCTCGCCGCCAACAACGAGGCGCCTTATCCGATCGGCCAGTTCTTCGAGGCCTCGCCCTATTTGAACCTGCTGCTCTATCCCGAAGCGGCAAAGTTCAAGCGCCGCCATCCGCTCGACCCGGCAAAGTTCCAGTATCTGGAAGGCTGCGTGCGGCAGGAGAAACCCTACACGGTGCCGACATTCGCCAAAAACAATGACGGGCCGCTGCTCTATGTCTCCTTCGGCAGTCTCGGCGCCGGCGATGTCGAGCTGTTGAAGCGCATCATCGCGACGCTGGGCATGACGCGCTACCGGGCTCTGGTCAATGTCGGCGGCTACAAGGACCAGTACACCGACGTGCCCGGCAATGTCATCGTCGAGAGCTGGTTCCCGCAGCCTTCGGTCATCCCGCAGGTCGACGCTGTTATTCACCACGGCGGCAACAACTCGTTCACCGAGTGCCTCTATTTCGGCAAGCCGGCGATCATCATGCCCTATGTCTGGGACGGTCACGATAACGCCACCCGCGTCGAGGAGACCGGCCACGGCTTCGGCATGCCGCGCTACGACTGGACCGATGCCGAGCTGGTTGCCAGGATCGAAACCTGCCTGACCGATCCGGCCATGAAAGCCAAGCTGGGGAAGACATCGGCACAGATGCGGGGGCAGAACGGGCCGGAGAAAGCGGCGGGATTGCTGGAGGGATTGCTGTGAGCGATATGTCGAGCCTGAGCACCCCCTCTGTCCTGCCGGACATCTCCCCCGCAAGGGGGGAGATCGGCAGCTTCGCCGCCGGTTCTCACTCTGCAGCCGTGGTGATTGGCGAAGGCCGAGGCAACATCCGATCTCCCCCCTTGCGGGGGAGATGGCCGGCAGGCCAGAGGGGGGTGCCCTGGCGCAGCATATGAATAGCAACCATCGCGCAGGAGCCTCCGCATGACCTCCTCCGCTCCCCACCTCTACCAGGCCTCCACCCGCGCCGATCTCGTCGACTGGGGCGCCCAGCCGGATGTGTTGGACGGTGCCTCCCACTCGACCGGCAAACTCGTGCACAAGGGGCCGAACAACCAGCCGGAATCCGGCATCTGGGTGTGCACGCCCGGCCGCTGGCGCCTGAGCATCCCGCGCGACGAATTGTGCCATTTCGTCGCCGGCCGCGCGACCTACCGGTCCGATGTCGGTGAGCTGATAGAAGTCTCCGCCGGGACCGTGGTCATGTTCCCAGCTGGCTGGGCGGGCGAATGCACCGTGCATGAGACCATGCGCAACGTCTACATGCTGGCCTGACACTTCATGGGAGCATGACATGCCGACACCGCACTGGCCGAAGGCCTCGAGCGTGGAACTGGAGGACTGGGGCGCGGGCAGCAACACGCTCTCCGGTTCGCCGCGCGCCTCGGGCAGGATCCTGTCCCAGAACCCGGACGGATCGAGCGAATGCGGCCTGTGGTCGTGTACGCCGGGCACGCGCAAGGTCACGTTTGGCGCCGACGAGTTCTGCCATTTCCTCTCAGGCCGTGGCAGCTATGTCCATGACGACGGCGAAGAGATCCCGGTCGAGGCCGGCACGCTTGTATTCTTCCCCGCCGGCTGGAACGGCATCTCCATCATCACGCAAACGCTGACCAAGGCCTTCATGTGCCGCTGAGCACTCTTTTCAAGGAAATCGACATGACCACACCCATCATGAAATCCCCGCTCACCATTACCGACCTCGTCGACTGGGGCGTCATTCCGACCATGATCGAGGGGCAATCCCACACCTCGGGCAAGCTGCTGTACAAGGGGCCGGAAGGCCGCTCCGAATGCGGCCTGTGGGTCTGCAGCCCAGGCAAATGGCACTGCCATGTCACCCGCGACGAGTTCTGCCACTTCCTCGAAGGCCGCTGCACCTACGTGCATGAATCCGGCGAAGTCATCGAGATCGAGCCGGACACCGCCGCCTTCTTCCCGCAGGACTGGAAGGGCGTCTGCACGGTCCATGAGACGATCAAGAAGGTCTACATGATCCGCTGAGCGGATCCGAGAGGATGCCCATGGATTTCTTCCCTGACCGGCCGACCTTCTTCGTCAATCCGGACTATCGGCCGATGGCCGGCGCCAACAAGCCGGTGATCGATCCGGCGACGATCGAAACAGTCGGCGCCATCGCGGCGGCCACCGACGGCGAGATCGATGCCGCGCTCACGGCGGCGACCAAGGCGCAGGCCGCCTGGAAAAAGCTCGACGCCAAGAGCCGAGCCAAGCATCTGCATGCCGTCGCCAACGCCATTGAGGCGGCCGACTTTACGCGCTGCGCCGAGCTGATGGTGCGCGAGATGGGCAAGCCCTATCCGGAAGCGATCGGCGAAATCGCCAATTGCGCGCCGATCTTCCGCTACTACGCCGAGATGGCGCGCGACGATGCCGGCAAGATCGCCGGCACGACACAGGCCGGTTCGTTCCAGTATGCGCGCTACGAGCCCTATGGCGTCTCCGTCCACATCATGCCCTACAATTTTCCGATCCTGCTGATGTGCTGGACGGTCGCCGCATCACTCGCCGCCGGCAATGCCTGCGTCATCAAGCCGGCCGAGGCGACGACGCTGTCGACGCTGGACTACATGACCGTGTTCCGCTCGCTGCCGGAGGGGCAGGTCTCCTGCCTGCCTGGTGGAGCGGCCACGGCGCAGGCGCTGATCGCGTCGGACCGCACTCATGCGGTTGCCTTCACCGGCTCGGTCGCCGCCGGGAAGGCGGTGGCGGTAGCCTGCGCCGAACGCATGAAGCCTTGCGTCATCGAGGCCGGCGGCAGCGATCCGCTTATCATCAGCCAACACGCGCCGCTCGATGTAGCGGCAGCCGGCAGCGTCACCGCGGCCTTCCATCTCACCGGCCAGGTCTGCACCTCGGCCGAGCGTTTCTTCGTCGTCGATGCCGTTCATGACCGCTTCGTCGCGCTGTTCGCCGAAAGGACGCGGGCGCTGCGCATCGGCAACGGCATGGACAAGACCGAGATCGGACCGCTGGTCAGCGAAAGCGCGCGGACCAAGGTCATGCGTCTTGTCGACGATGCCATTGCCCACGGCGCCGAGGCGATCACCGGCGGACGCATCCCGCCTGCGCACAATGTCGGCTGGTTCTACGAGCCGACGATCCTGACCGGCGTCACCCCGGACATGGCGATCGTGCGCGAGGAATGCTTTGGACCGGTCGCCGCCATCTGCCGGGTCAGGGATTTCGATGAGGCGATCCGGCTTGCCAATGACAGCCCGTTCGGGCTCGGCGCCTCTGTCTTCACCACCGATCTGGCCGAAGCCCACGAGGCGGCTGAACGGCTCGAAGCCGGAATGGTCTGGGTCAACAACCCGCTGATCGACAATGATGCCTTGCCCTTCGGCGGCTGGAAGGCCTCGGGCCTCGGCCGCGAGCTTGGCCGCCAGGGGCTCGACGCCTTCCGCCGCTCCAAAATGGTGATCATCGACCACAAACCGGCGATCCAGGACTGGTGGTATCCCTATCCCGACAGCTGGTTCCGCGCGACCGGCGGCCGCAAGCACGTATGAGTGTCTCGAACCTCGCTATCCAGGGATAGCCTGCCCGATCATGGCCGGGAAACAGCAATGCCGCCGAGCGAACCCGGCGGCACCTTCTTTGACTGATACTGCCGTTTCGGCGACGATCGTTACGGCGTCGTTTCTGCTTCCATCGCGGCCGCCGTCTGGTCGATCTTGCCGGCAAGGACCCCTTGGGCCCAGGCCGTGACGTCGTCGTCGACCGGCTTGTTGGCCATGTCCGTCAGCGCCGCATCGAGCGATGCATCATCGGTGCCGACCTCTGCCGCGGCAGCCGCCTCATTGGCGGCGGTGACCTCTGCCTCCTGGGCAGTGATTTCGGCCTGCAGATCCGTTATCTTCCCAGGCAAGGCCGCCTGATCTTCGGGCGTCATGGCCGCAATCTGCTCGGGCGTCAGCGACGTCAGCGCGGTCAACTGAGAATTCAGCGCATCCAGCTTCTCCTGGGCCGCTTCAGCGGCGGCCTGAGCGACCTTGGCTTTGGCGGACTGCGTCACAAAGGCCTGGATGGCAGCGAACTTCTTGCTCTTCGAGTTCATATAGGCGTTGATGTTGCGCTGAAGCGAGTTCAGCCGGCCGAGCTTGGCGTGGATGTTCTTCTCCTTGGGAACCGACGAGACCTTTGTGGTCTTGTCGACCGTGGTGTCATCCGTTTTGGCCTTTGCCACCTGCCCCCGAGCCGACGAAGACTTGCCGTGCGAAGCGTCGCTCTTGCCATTGCTATTGCCGCCGTTACCGCCGGCATTTCCCCCGCCGTTGCCGTTGCCGCCGGCATTGCCGTTGCCGCCGGCATTGCCACCGCCATTGCCGCCGCCGTGCCCATTGCCGCCGGCTCCGGCGAGCGCCGGAGATGCCAGAAGCGCCAATGCGGCAAGCGCCGCGAACAGAGTTTTTCGGTTTGTCATGGTAATCTCCTCAGGGCATCGCCACCCTTCGCCCAACCGCTAGGCGACCGTCGTATGAGGAATTACTAATTGTACAGAGTAAACTTTAGACAAATGTGGTCTCAATACGCGATCTGACAACCTGCCGGCACCATAACCATTTGATATTAAACACAAATCAACGATCTTGATCGGCCATGGCACTGAAGTCCCATGCCGACCGGACCATAGTCTTATCTGCCGACCAGCGGCACCAGGAAGGTCGTAGAGCAGTGTATTGGAAAGGCGCTGAAATAAAGGAGGTTGATGACGAAAGCATAGGTCTCAGCCGATGCTTTCGCCGCCATCGATCACCAGCGCCTGACCAGTCATGAAGGATGAGCGGTCGGAGACGAGGAACAGGATCGCTTCGGCGATCTCATCGGCGCTGGCCCAGCGTCCCATCGGGATTTTGGTGCGGACATAGGTTTCGATCGCCTCGCGTCCGCCCATCTGGGCGATGAACGGGTCGTTGAACGGCGTGTCGACCCAGCCCGGACAGAGCGCGTTGACGCGGACATTGTGCCGGGCATAGTCGAGCGACATCTGCCGCGTCATCGCCACCACCGCATGTTTGGAGGTTGCGTAGGCGATCATCTCACGGTCGTAGAACACGCCCGAATTGGAGGCGGTGTTGAGGATGACGCCGCCGCCCTGTGCGATCATCGACGGCATGACCATCCTGGCCGCCAGGAACTGCGCCCGCACATTGACCCGCCATGACGCGTCCATGCCGCCGACCTCGACCTCGGTCAGCGTTCCGCCGACCTGGATGCCGGCGTGATTGTGCAGGATGTCGATGCGCCCGTGCCTCTCGATCGTGCCGGCAATGAGCTTTTCCAGCGCCCCATCGTCCGCGACATCGGTCGCGATCGCCTCGGCCTGCCCGCCCACTGCCCGCATCTCCGAAGCCGTTGCTTCGCCAGCGGCCTGATCCCTGTCGGCGATGACGACCACCGCGCCTTCCCTGCCCATGATCATGGCGCCGGCGCGCCCGATGCCGGAGCCGGCGCCTGTCACCACGGCGATGCGGTCTTTGAGGATCATGATGCGACTTTCAGTTCGACGGCTTGCGCTGGCGCAATTGCCATTGGGCAAGCACCACGAGCAGCACGGAGGCGACGAGCACGATCGTCGCGATGGCGTTGATCTCCGGCGTCACGCCGCGCCGGATCGACGCGAAGACATAGATCGGTAGCGTCGTCTGCGCCCCGGCGACGAAGAAGGCGATGATGAAATCGTCGAAGGAGAAGGTGAAGGCGAGCAGGAAGCCGGCAACGACGGCCGGCATGATCTGCGGCAGCACGATCGAGCGGAACGTCGTCAACGGCGTCGCGTAGAGATCGCTCGACGCCTCGACCAGATTGCGGTCGAGGCCGCCGAGCCGCGTGCCGACGATCATCGTCACCAGCGCCATGGAGAACAGGCCGTGCGCGGCGATGATCGAGCCGTAGCCGAGCGCGAGGCGCGGCGGCTGGTCGTCGGGCCAGATCGAGGCGAGGAACGGATTGACGACCGTGAACAGCTGGACGAGCGCGACCAGCGTCGAAATGCCGATGACGACGCCCGGAACGACGATCGCGGCGCCCAGAAGCGCATCGAATACCGCGCGTGTTCTGATGCCGACACGCGCCAGGCCGAGTGCCGCCGCAGTGCCGCAGAACGCCGCCAGCAAGGCGCTGGTGGTGGCGATGAACAGGCTGTTCTTCAGCGCTTCGACCAGGAACGGGTTCGCCAGCGCCGTACCGTACCACTGAACCGAAAAGCCGGTGAACTCGCTGGCATGACGGCCGGCATTGAAGGAGAACAGCACGACCAGGGCGATCGGCAGATAGAGGAAAGCGAAGACGGCAATGACGAAGGTGCGCATCAGATCAGATCCACCCGGCGAGCGCCCGAAACCCGGGTCGAAATGCGGTTGGCGGCAATCAGCACCACCACCGAGACCAGCACCAGCGTGATCGCGATGGCCGATCCGAACGGCCAGTTGCGCGATTGCAGGAATAGGTCGACCAGTGCGTTGCCGATGAAGAACACCTTGCCGCCGCCAAGCAGCGTCGGGATCAGATATTCGCCGAGCAGCAGGATCATGACCAGCGAGAAGCCGGTCATCACGCCCGGCAGCGACAGTTTCAGGGTCACGCCGAGGAAGGTCGAGAGCGGCGTCGCGCCGAGATCGGCGGAGGCTTCCAGCAGCCTGCGGTCGAGCCGCTCAAGGCTGACATAGATCGGCAGAATCATCAGCGGCAGGTAGCCATAGACGATGCCGAGCAGCACCGCGCCCGGCGTGTTGATCAGCCTGATATCCTCGAAACCGATATAGGACAGCAGAGCCGGGATGCCGCGCCCGCCCAGGATATACATCCAGGCATAGGTCCGCATCAGGAGGCTGGTCCAGAACGGGATGACGACCAGCGCCAGCAGGATCAGCCGCCAGCGCTGCGGCGCACGCAGAGCGAGGTAGTAGGCGACCGGGTATGCGACGAGCAGACAGGCGAGCGCTCCCACCGGCGCCAGCACCATCGTGTTCCAGAAGGCGGTCGCCCGCGCCGGAAGGTTGGCATATTGCGCGAACGTGAAAGCCGCTTGATAGCCGCCTTCCGGCGCCCGCTCACCGACGCTGAACACCGCGATGGCGATGAATGGCAGCACCAGAAACACCACCAGCCACGCGGTCGCCGGACCGAGCAGCATGGCGGTCAGAAAATTCCTGCGAAGACGGCTGCCGTGCATGGAGAGATTTGCCCCGTGCCGGCGGGTATGAACCCGCCGGTCAACTTATCCGAAAAGAATTTGAGGCCGTCGCTCAGGCCGACTTGAAGCGCGCCATCAATTCGGCGCGGCCGGGATCCGTCAGCGTTGCCGCCGCGCCGAATTCCAGCGGCGTCAACAGGTCGGCCGCCGGATAGAGGATCGGATTGTCGAGCACTTCCTTGGGCAGCAGCTTGTTGACCCGCGCATCGGTCGACGGCGCACCATTGGCCAGGTGCTCCTTCACCGCCACCTGCGGATTCATCAGATAGTTGAGCAGGGCATAGCCGGCCGGCTTGTTCGGCGCATCCTTCGGAATGGCGTAGAAGTCGGTCCAGATCTCGCCGCCTTCCTTGCCCAGCACATAGGCGATCTCGGGAATGTCGCGATGCAGCTGCGCGCCGTCATTCGTCCAGCACATCGTCATCCAGGCGTCGCCGGCGCGCATGCCCGGCTGGTAGTCGGAGGAGACCGCGAACAGATGCGGCTTGACCTTCAGCAGCAGTTCCTCCGCCTTGGCCAGTTCGTCCTGCTTGAGCGAGTTGAACGAGTAGCCGTAATATTTCAGCGCATTGCCGATCGTGGTCAGCTGGTAGTCATGCACCATGGTGCGGCTGTCGCCTTCCGCCATGGCAGTGTCCCAGAACTCCTTCCAGCTGGTCATCGGCTTGGTCAGCTTCTTGGTGTTGACGGCAAAGCCGGTGGTGCCCCAGTTCTTCGGCACCGCATAGGTCACCCCTTCGATCGTGCCTTCCCCGGTAAAGCGCGGATCCTCCTGCGAGCCATCGAAATTCGGCAGCTTCGTCATCTCCAGCGGCTCGATGATGCCGAGTTTCTTGTAAGTCGAGATCGTGTAGTTGGTCGGCACGAACAGGCTCCAGCCCGAGGCGCCGGCCTGCAATTTGGCCAGCATCTCCTCGTTGGAGCCGAACACGTTGACCTCGACGGCGACGCCGGTGTCCTTCTTGAAGTTCTCGAAGGTCGCCGGATCATGATAGTTCGGCCAGGTGGCGATCGACATGCGGTCGCCAAGGCTTTCGGCGGCAAAGGCCGGTGTCGGCATGATGCCGATCTCGCGCGCCATCACCGCAGTCGCAATGCCAAGGCCGGTGAGGCCGAGGAAGTCGCGGCGGCCGATCGAGCCGCGCTTGAGGCGCATCAACTGGTCGACGAATTTCTCGGAGCTTATCGGCAGTCCGTCACGATATGATTTCGACATGTTTATCTACCCTCTGGTTGGCCCCGTTGTTCTTGGTCTCCGCAAACGCCAGCGGCGTTCCGGAGGCAAAGCCGATGGCGACGGGTTCACCCGGCTTGAAGAGATTGCCGTGGCCGATCAGGTGATCGGCCTTGGCCAGCAGCGTTCCGATGCCCTGGACCTCGATCGCGTATTCCGCCGTCGAGCCCAGGAAGATCCGGTTGCGGACGACGCCTTTGAATGGGCCGCCTGTCTGAGCGCCGAGACTGAGCGATTCAGGACGCAGGCTGACCGAAACGGCCTCGCCTTGCTGCAGGGCGGTTCGTTTGCGCGCTGCAATGACGGTGCCATTCGCGAGCGCCACCTCCACCAGATCGCCCGAATGTCCGGCGACGGTACCGCTCAAGAGATTGGTCTTGCCGACGAAATCGGCGACGAACAGGTCAGCCGGTTCGTCATAGATCTCGCTTGGCTGTCCGAGCTGGACGATGCGGCCGCCATTCATGACGCAGACGAAATCGCTCATCGACAGCGCTTCCTCCTGGTCGTGGGTGACCAGCACGAAGGTGATGCCGATCTCGCGCTGCAGGTTCTGCAGCTCGATCTGCATGTCGGTGCGCAGCTTCTTGTCGAGCGCCGCCAGCGGCTCGTCGAGCAGCAGCACCGCCGGCTTGTTGACCAAGGCGCGAGCGAGCGCCACACGCTGCTGCTGGCCGCCCGACAGTTCGTGGATCTTGCGGCGGCCATAGCCGGCGAGCCGCACCATTTCGAGCGCCTCGCCCGCCCTTGAGGCGATCTCGCGCGACGACAGTCTTGGCCGCGCCTGGCGCAGCCCATAGGCGACGTTGTCCTCGACATCGAGATGCGGAAACAGCGCGTATTGCTGGAACACCATGTTGACCGGCCGCCGGTAGGGCGGCGTGCCGGCCATATCCTGGCCGCGAATGAACACCTGGCCTTCGCTCGGCTGTTCGAAGCCGCCGATCATGCGCAGGCAGGTGGTCTTGCCGCAGCCGGACGGCCCGAGCAACGCGACAAAGGCGGAGGGCGGGACAGCGAGATCGATGCCGCTGACCGCGGTCACCGCGCCATAGCGCTTGGTGACGCCGCGAAACTCGATGTCGGGCACTGCGGTCAAGGCTGATGGCTCCAGCAACAGGGCAATATCGGGACGCTACCAGAGCCAATGGCGGCTAGTATATACCTCTGAGGTGGTATATCTGATCTATTTTCTCGTTTAAGGGGGTATAGATTGTCCCGCAGCGACGAATACAGCCAGCTCGCCACGCTCGTCGCGGCGACGCGGGAGACCAGCGGCGACCTGTTCGGCAATGCGCTGGTCGATTGGCTGCGGCTCCATGTCAGCTTCGACCACTGCGTGGTGTTCGGCTATCGCGGCGCGGCGCGCCCGCCGCTGCTGTTCGAAACCTTCTCGCCGGCCGAAAGCCACGTCTTCGTCGCGCTCTATCAGGAGGGCCCGTATCTGCTCGACCCGTTCCACCACGCTGCGGTCGAGCGCAAGGAAGGGTTCTGGCGCATGCGCGAACTGGCGCCGGACCGCTTCTATGCCAGCGAGTATTTCCGCTCCTACTACAGCCAGACCAGGCTGGCCGAGGAGGTCGGCTTCTTCGTGCCGCTGCCGGGCAAGGATACGCTGGTGTTGTCGCTGATGCGGCTGCGCGCTTCAGGCCCGTTCGGCACCGCCGATGCCAGGTTGCTGCGCGACATGGCGCCGGCGGTGATCAGCTTCGCCAGGCTGCGCTGGCCCACCCTTCCGGCCGACGAACCGGCAGCAGTGAAGCAGGACGAGACGATAGCGCCGGTCAATGAATTCGATCGTGCCCATATCTGGCAGAGCCTGTCGCTGACGCCGCGCGAAAAGCATGTCGTCGACCTGGTGCTGCAGGGGCATTCGACGGAGTCGATCGCCAGGGCCATGCGCATCGTACCGGGTACCGTGAAGGTGCATCGCCGCAACATCTACCGCAAGCTCAAGATCAAGTCGCAAGCCGGCCTGTTCGCGCGCTTCGTCGAGATCATCGACGCGCGGATCCGGCAGGCCCCCTAACCGCCGGCTTCCCACGATCCGGTCTCGGCCATCCGCTTCAGCAACGGCGCCGGCTTGAACACATCCTTGCCCGTCCGCTGATGCCAGTACTCGAGCCGCTCGATAATCTTGCCCGGGCCTTCAAGGCCAGCCCAGAACAGCGGTCCGCCCTTGCCGATGGGAAAGCCGTAGCCATTGACCCAGACGACATCGATGTCGGATGCGCGGGCCGCTATGCCTTCCTCCAGGATCTTGGCGCCCTCGTTGATCAGGGGGTAAAGCGTGCGCTCGATGATTTCTTCCGCACTGATCGCGCGCGGCGCGATGCCCCTCTCGGCAGCCTTGTCGCGGATCAGCACCTCGACCTCCGGATCCGGGACCGGGGTACGCGAACCGTTCTCGTAGAGATAGAACCCCCGGCCGGTCTTCTGGCCGAAACGTCCTTGTTCGCACAGCGTGTCGGCGATCACGGCCGACAGGCCACGCGCCTTGCGGTTGCGCCAGCCGATGTCGAGACCGGCGAGATCGCCCATCTGGAACGGCCCCATCGGCCAGCCGAAATCGGTCAAGACCTGGTCGATCTGGCTGGGCGTCGCGCCTTCCAGAACAAGCGCTTCCGATTCCGAGCCGCGCGCGGCCAGCATGCGGTTGCCGACGAAGCCGTGGCAGACGCCAACGACGACAGCCACCTTGCCGATCCGCCGCGCCAGATCGACGACGGTCGCCAGCGCATCGGGCGCGGTCTTGTCGGCGCGCACGATCTCCAAGAGCTTCATGACATTGGCCGGCGAGAAGAAATGCAGGCCGAGCACATCCTGCGGCCGCGAGGTCGAGGCGGCGATTTCGTTGATGTCGAGATAGGAGGTGTTGGTGGCGAGGATCGCGCCCGGTTTGGCTACCGCTTCGAGCTTGCCAAAAACCCCCTTCTTGACCGCCATGTCCTCGAACACCGCCTCGACGATCAGGTCGCAATCGGCGAGATCGGCATAGTCGGTGGAGCCCTTGAACAGAGCGAGCCGCTCGCGCCTAGCATCTTCAGTCAGGGATCCGCGCGTGACCGAGACGGTATAGTTCTTGTCGATGGTCGCCAAGCCGCGTTGCAAGGCCTCATGGCTGGTTTCCAGCAAAGTCACGGAGTAGCCGCCATTGGCGAAAGCCATGGCGATGCCGCCGCCCATCGTGCCGGCGCCGATGACGCCGACGCGGGCGATCCGGCGCTTGGTGTCCTTGCCCGCAAACTTTGCCGCCTCACGTTCGGCGAAGAACAGATGACGCTGCGCCCGCGACTGGTCGCTGCCGACCAGCTTCACGAACAACGCACGTTCCGCCGCCAGAGCCGCATCGAAGGGCAGCGTGACGGCATTGCGCACCGACTGCGCGCAAGCGATCGGCGCCTCGAGCCCGCGCGCTTTCCTGGCAAGATCCGCAGCCTCGGCGTCGAAAGCCGCGAGGTCGGTCTGCTTGAGCGCCTCATCGCGATCACGCACGGGCGTGAAGGGGCCACCCTTGCGGGCAATTTCCCTGGCGAAGTTCACGGCATGCGTGGTCAGATCGCCTTCGAAGACGGCATCGACGAGACCGGCGGCATGCGCCTCGGTCGCACCGACCGGCATACCGGAGACGATCATCCTGAGCGCCTTCACCGCGCCGACCAGGCGCGGCAGCCGCACCGTGCCGCCGCCACCCGGCAGCAGGCCGAGCTTGACCTCCGGCAGGCCGAGCTTGGCGTCGGAATCGGCGGCACGAAAATGGCAGCCGAGCGCAAGTTCCAGGCCGCCGCCAAGCGCGGTGCCGTGGATGGCGGCGATCGTCGGCTTGGCGATGGTTTCCAGAACAGCCACGATGGCACGCAGCTCGGGCTGCTGCATCGGCTTCCCGAATTCGGTGATGTCGGCGCCGGCAACAAAGGTCCGGCCGGCACAGGCGATGACGATGGCGGCAACCGAAGCATCATCCCGCAGCTCGACCAGCGCCTGCATCAGGGGTTCGCGGACACGAAAGCTCAGCGCGTTGACCGGCGGGTTGTCGATAGTGACGACGGCGACGTCGCCGTCGCGGCTGACCTTCACAAAATCGGACACGCAAACCTCCGGACAATGGTGAACGGCCTGCAGCCGCGCGATTGGATTTACAGCGCTATGACGTGGATGGAAACCAGAGGGAGGCCTGGCACAATGATTAGCGGCTCGAGGTGCCCGGCTGCCATCATCGCCGAAGTAGAGATCCTTCACACCCCCTCTGCCCTGCCGGGCATCTCCCCCGCAAGGGGGGAGATCGGACGTCACGACGGCCTTCCCAATTTTCAACGTTGAAAGGCGGACGAAACGGCGAAGCTGCCGATCTCCCTCCTTGCGGGGGAGATGGCCGGCAGGCCAGAGGGGGGTGCTGTCCCGCCAGCGTCGGCGTCCTGCTCCCGCTACCGCGGCGCTTTCTGCCCGCCCGCCGCCGTGATCACCCCGACAATGATCAGCCCCGTGAGCAGCAATCGCACCCCGGCACTCACCCCAAACGTGTTGAGCATGGTCAAAAGCAGCACCAGGAACAGCGCCGCGCCCCACACGCCAGGCACATTGGCCTTGCCGCCGGCGACCGACGTGCCGCCGATGACGACGACGGCGATCGAGGCCAGCAGATATTCATTGCCGATATCGACATTGGCGCCCCGGAAATAACCGGCGAGCAGCGCACCGTCGATGCCGCCGAGCGCGCCCGACAGCGTGTAGGTGAGGAAGCGGATGCGGCCGACATTGACGCCGGCGAGCCACGCCGCCCGAATGTTCTGGCCGATCGCCAGCACCGAGCGGCCATAGATCATACGCTGCAGGGCGACGGCCGCACCGATGGTGAACAGCACGGTGAGGATCGCCAGCACCGGAATGCCCAGCACCTGCCGGTTGGCGAAATCGGCGAAGCCCGGCGGCGGCTTGATCTGCAAGCCGCGTCCGTAGCTGATGTCGATCGACTGGATGATGAAGCTGGCCGACAAAGTGGCGATGATCGGCGGGATGCGCAGCGCCCAGATCAGCAGATAGTTGGCGGCGCCGATCGCCGCCCCGCAGGCAAGCGCCGCCAGCAGCCCGACCGCGATCATGGAATCGTTGCCGTCCATCACTTTCATCGCGACGGCGCTGGCAAGGCCGATATTGGCCGGCAGCGACAGGTCGACATTGCCCGGACCCAGCGTGATGACGAACATCTGGCCGACGCCGACAATGACGGTGAACACCGCAAGCGACAGGGCCGCAGTGACCATGCCGCCGGCGCCATAACCGCCGGTGAAGGCGATCGTCGCCAGCCACACCAGAAGCGCGCCAATGAACGACCAGATCCAGGGTTTGGTGAGCAGCGATTTCACCGATGTCATCGCTCACCTCTCCTTGCGGCTGATCAGCACCCGCGCCGCCAGCACGATGATCAGGATGGCGCCGTTGGCGGCCACCTGCCAGTCGGGCGGGATGTGCATGAAGGTGAGCAATGGCGATGCGGCCAGCGCCAGCGTCAGCGCGCCGATCACAGCACCTATCGGCGATACCCGGCCGCCGACGAATTCGCCGCCGCCGAGGATGACGCCGGCGACCGCCAGGAGCGTGTAGCCATTGCCGATATTGGCGTCGGCCGATGTGGTGATGCCGATCAGCGCCATGCCGGACAGCACGCCGAACAGGCCGGCGAGCGCGAACAGCACGATCTTGGTCTTGAGCAGCGACCAGCCGGCGCGGCCGAGTGCCGCCGGATTGCCGCCCGAACCGCGCAGGATCACGCCATAGGATGTGCGCATCAGGCCCAAATGAACGATGAGGCCGATCAGCAGCGCCGCGATGATCGGGAAAGGAATGAAAGGCGGCTTGAACGCCATCAGCCCAAGCAGCCAGTCCGGCGCCTTGCCGCCCGGTTTGGGCAAGACGAGAATCGCCAAGCCCTGCCAGACGAAGCTCATGCCAAGCGTCACCACGATGGAAGGCAGGTTGCGCAGATGGATCAGCGCGCCGAGCAGCGCATAGATGCCGATCGACCCGAGCAGGATGACGGCGCCGATGAGCGGCGCATCCTTCAACCAGGTCGCGGTGACACAGCCGACGAAGCCGACGAAAGTGCCGATCGACAGGTCGAGCTCGTTGCCGGCGATGACGAACATCTGCGCGATGGTCGCCAGCGCGATCGGGATCGCCAAATTGAGCATCAGGCTGAAGCCGAAATAGCTGATGGCGCGCGGGTTGAGCCAGGCGATGGCGAGCAGCACCAGCGCCAGCGACAGCGCCGGCAGCAGCCCGCGCAACAGACGGGCACGGGCCAGTGCGCCACGCTCGGCGGACGTCTTGGCGGCGGTGTCGAGACTGGCGGCCGTCATTTCAGGCCGCATCGCCGAAGGAGGACTGGATGATCTTCTCTTCGGTCAACTCGTCGCGGCGCAGATTGGCGACGATGCGGCCGTTCTTGAAGACATAGATGTGGTCGCAATTGTCGAGCTCTTCGGTTTCCGTGGTGTACCAGAGGAAGGTGCGGCCGCGGCCGGCCTCTTCGCGCACGAGGTCGTAGACCTCCAGCTTGGTGCCGATATCGACGCCGCGCATCGGATCGTCCATCAGTACGATCTGCGCATCCGAGCCGAGTGCGCGGGCAAACAGCGCCTTCTGCTGGTTGCCGCCCGACAGCGAGAAGATGTTGTTGTTCATATCCGGCGTGCGGATGCCGATCTTCTTCTGCCAAAACGCGGCGAGCTCGGCCTCGCGCTGCGGCGAGATCAGCAGCCCGCTGCGCAGCCGCGCCAGCGAGCGGATGCCGATATTCTCGGCAATCGACCATTGCGGAAAGATACCGTCCGACTGGCGGTCGCCGGCGACCAGCGCCACCGGTGCGGTCACCTCGATACCGGCCCGGGCGCGCGATGCAGCAGTGAAGATCGCCAGAAGCAGGTCGGTCTGGCCGTGGCCAGCCAACCCGGCAAGGCCGATGATCTCACCGGCGCAGGCGACGAGGTCGGTGCCGTCCTTCTGCGCGGCGGGCCGCGCCCGAACCCGCAGCGGACTGGCGCCGGGCTTGGCGGCAGCGATTTGCGCCGCGATCTTCTGGCGCGCTTCCGCGCCGCCCATCGCCGTCACCAGCCGGTCGCGGTCGAAGGCACTGGCGGCGTCGGCGACAACCACCTTGCCGTCGCGCATCACCACGATGCGGTCGGCGTTGCGCAGCACCTCGCCCAGCACATGCGAGATCAGGATGCAGCTTTTGCCGCCGGCAACGAAACGGCGCACGAAGGCCAGCAATTGGCCCGCCGTATGCGCGTCGAGCGACGAGGTCGGCTCGTCGAGGATGACGAGGTCGAGACGATCCTGGGTGACGGTGAAGGCGCGCGCCACCTCCACCATCTGGCGTCGGCCGATCGACAGGTCGCCGACAATGTCGGACGCCGAGATGCTGTGGCCAGGAAATATCTCGTCGAGCTTGGCGGCGATCAGCTCGGCCGCCTTGCGCCGCCAGCCGAAGCCACGCAGCGAAGCGTGGTTGATGCGCGTGTTCTCGGCGACGCTGAGATTGGGGCACAGCGACAGTTCCTGGAAGACGCAGCGTATACCGAGCTGCTGCGCCCGCGACACCGAGTAGTTGTCCTCAATGTCGCCATGCACGCCGATCTGCCCGCTGTCGGGCACCAGCGTGCCCGCCACCATGTGCATCAGCGTCGATTTGCCGGCGCCATTGTGGCCGACGAGACCGACGCACTCGCCGGGACCGACGTGAAAATCGACGCCGCCCAGCGCGCGAACGGCGCCGAAATGCTTTTCGGCGCCGTTCAGTCTGATGATGTCAGCGTTCCCTTCAGGCATGCTCAACGATACTCGCTTGGCTAGACGAACGGCAACGCTGCCGTGACATTCACTTGATGTTGGCTTTGATGGCCGCGATCGCGTCTTCCTGCGTGTATTCGTGGCTGGCAACGCCACCCTTTGGGATCTTCGGCAGCTCGGCCTCGAAATCGTCCTGAGTAAAGGCCAGATACGGCACCAGCAGATCGTGCGGAATGTCCGTGCGGCCGTCGAGCACCTGCTGCGCCACCCAGAAGGCGAGCGACGAGACGCCGGGCGCAATCGATGCCGACCAGGTCTGATAGCCGTCCTTGTCCTTCTGTTCCTTCCACCACTGCAATTCGTCCTGCCGGTTGCCCATGATGATGGTCGGGCGCGGCTTGCCGGCGGCGGCGAAGGCCTGTGCCGCGCCATAGCCGTCACCGCCCTGGTCGACGACGCCGACGATGTCGGGCAGCGACGGCAGGATGGTCGCCACCGCCTTCTGCGCCGTCGTCTGGTCCCAGTCGCCGGTCACCGAACCGACGATCTTGAACTCGGGATGGGCGGCGACGCCTTCGAGGATGCCGGCATGGATGGCATCGTCGATCGAGGTTCCGGCAAGCCCACGGATTTCCAGAAGATTGCCGCCTTTGGGCTGGAACTTGGCCATCTGCTCGATTTCCTGCTTGCCCATGTCCTTGAAGTCGACGACGACGCGGTAGGCGCAAGGTTCGGTCACGGTGCCGTCGAAGGAGACGACGACGATGCCGGCATCGCAAGCCTGTTTGATGGCGCCGTTGAGCGCATCCGGCGAGGCGGCGTTGATGACGATTGCGTCATAGCCCTGCAGGATCAGGTTCTGCACCTGTGCTGCCTGCGTCGGCACCTCCTTGTCGGCGGTGGTGAAGATGTCGGCCGCGCCGACGATCTTGTCGGCGACCGCCTTCTTGGTGACGATGCCATAGCTGTCGAGCATCGCCTGCCGCCAGGAATTGCCGGCATAATTGTTGGAAAAAGCGATTTTCTTGCCACTGGTGTCGGCCAGCGCCGTGCCCGAGGCGAGCATTGCCGCCAGAGCGCCCAGAACGAACAGTTTCTTCATGTCGTTATCCTCCCAGATGTGTTGACTGCTGCATTCCCACCGGCTTTGACCCCGGCCTCAACTCTGATTTGAGCACGGATTGTCGCGAGCTCAAAACAGTCTCAATCCCGGCACGCGCACCCTGAGCCGGTACAGCGACGTCGACGCCGTGATGTAGAGGCTTTGCAAATCGTCGTCACCGAAGGTGAAATTCGCGCAATCTTCGGGCGTCCGGATGACGCCAAGAATGGCGCCCGACGCGTCGAAAATGTGGATGCCGCCGGGACCGGTGCAGTAAAGGTTGCCGCGGCTGTCGATCTTCATGCCGTCGGGCGCTCCCGGCCCCTCGCCCTCGGTCACTGCCCACACCGCGCCGCCATTGAGGTCGCCATTGGCTTCGACGCCGAACACCCTGATGTGCCCGCGTTCGGTGTCGTTGATGAACAGCCGCGACTCGTCGAGCGAAAAGCACAGCCCGTTTGGCTGCCCGAAATCGTCGGCCAGCAATGTCAGCCGGGCGCCGTCGCCATCGATGCGGTAGACGCCCTGGAACGGCAGGTCCTGTGGCCGTGGCACGCCATAGAATTCCCTCCGGCCATAGCCCGGATCGGTGAAGTAGATCGATCCGCCTGTGGCAACGACGATGTCGTTCGGGCTGTTGAGCTGCTTGCCCTGATGGTGCGTGGCAAGCACGGTCACGCTGCCGTTGGGCTCGGCGCGGGTCACGCGGCTCGTCGCATGCTCGCAGGTGACCAGCCGCCCCTGGCGGTCCAGCGTGTTGCCATTGGCCTTGTGGCTCGGCTCGCGGAACAGCTCGATCTCGCCTTCGGCATTGCGGCGATACATCCGGCTGTCCGGAATGTCGGAGAAGACCAGCCATTTCTCATAGGGGTGCCAGACCGGCCCTTCGAGGAAGCCGAAGCCGCTCGCCAGCGTTTCGATCGCCGCATCGCCGACGACGTCGTCGAAGCCGGAATGGCGCGCACGCGCCGAAACCGACATCATCGGCTCCCGGCGCGAACAGCCGTGCTACTCCGCATGGTGACGAATGGCATGAGCGCTTCCCGATATGGTCTTCTTGTTGGGGCAGAGCGTAGGCGCGGTACCGACGAGCCGATACGGGTCAAAGCGCAGGGCTGACTGTGCGTTTGCACAGTCGGCCCTGCCTATTGAGCATAGAATAGGGCGACGCCAGATCAGGGCCGGCGAACACGCCGCAAAAGCGCGGTCAGGGTTGCGCTCGCGCAAGCTACGGCCACAAGCACGACCACGCCGGCAGCGTTGGATTTTTGCCCTGCGCGAAATGGGTCTTGCTGCGTGGGTTGAGGGCTGTGAACCAAGGTGTTCAGATCGGACCGGCTGCCGTGCCGAACGGAATAGGCCCGCGTGAACTCGGCACCGAGAAGGAAAATTTCCGACGAGTAGTAAACCCAGAGCAGTATGACGAGCAGGCCGCCGGCGGCGCCATACGAGGACGCAATCGCGCTGGTGCCGATGTACCAGCCGATAAGCGATTTTCCCAATGTGAACAGGGCCGCGGTCCCGACAGCGCCAATTGCCACATCGCGCCATTCCAAGGTTCGATCGGGTAAAACCTTGTAAATGGCGGCAAACATCACGGAGATAAGCGCAAACGAAACGACGCCATTGATCCCGCTGAGTATGATCGTTCCGAACGGCAGATGGGCGTTGATGAAAGCGCCCAGTGCCGAAATCGCGGCGCTTGCGATGAGAGAGACCAGCAACAGGAACCCGAGCGCGGCCACCAACCCCAGACTGGCGGCCCGTGCCCGCACCAGACGCGACAGGGAATTGCCTTGCGGTTCGATCTTCCAGATTGTGTTCAACGACTGCTGCATCTCGCCGAAAACGCCAGACGCGGCCACCAGCAAGGTGACCAGCCCTATGATCGCGGCCCAGGTGCCGTATAGGCTGCCGGATGCACTTTCCAAGGCTGTCTTGAGGAGATCGGCGCTTTCCGGTCCCATCAGCCCTGATATCTGCGCGGACAAGGCCAATTGTGCGGCATCGTGGCCGAAGACGAGACCAGCGATCGCAACCACGATCAGCAAGATCGGCGCCAGCGACGTGGCGGCATAAAAGGCCATCGCCGCACCATGACTAAGCGCATTGTCGTTGATGAAGCCGACTATGCTTTCACGCACCAGGTGCCATGAATCTGCAAATGAGGGTCGCACTTCGGGTCCGCAGGCATTGAGTTGGCGTTCATTAGCAATGCGCCGGACCTTCCGATGTTCCGGGTTGTGGCCGCCGCTGTTTCAGTGTTCCGCCAGCCAGGCATCGAGCCGGTCCTGTTCGCGGCGCAGCGCGTCGATGTTGATCAGGCCACGCGCCATGGCGAGATAGATCGCCCGCGTCCGCGAGTTGAACACGGAAGCATCGCCGGCGCCGTCCTCCGCCGGCACGATGCCGAGCTTGTCGTAGCAGTGCTTGATGCGGCTCTGCGCACCACGGATCGACAGGCCGCGCCGCGCCGCGATCGCCCGGTCGGTCAGGCCGAGCGCGATGTCGATCAGGCTCTCATATTCGCCGTCGGTGATGCCCTCGAACTTGTCCTGCACGCGGTGCTGGATGCCGCGGATCTCGCGGTCGATGATGCAGTGGCCTTCGCGGAAAACCCCGCGCAGGGCGGACCGCATGCCCTCCTCCGTCGCCGATTTGAGCACATAGCCGTAGACCGAGCCCGGCGGCACGATGCGCGCCACGCCGCGCACATAGGCTTCGTCGGCGAAATTCGACCAGAACAGGATGTGCGTGCCGGCGCGGCGGTTCCAGATCGCCTTGGCAACTTCGATTCCCGTCGCCTTCGGCATCTGCAAATCGAGCACGACATGCAGTGGCTCGCGTTCGGCCGCCAGGTTGATGGCGTCCTCGCCGTCGCTCGCTTCGATCACCTCGACGTCGCCGGGCCACAGCTGCTCCACCGTCCGCCGCGCGAAGCTGCGGTGCAGCCCGTCATTCTCGGCGATCATCACAAGCATCACATGGCCTCCGATACGGCGAACTCGCCAGGCACCGCTGCAGCCGCCGCCAAGTCTCGCGACGGCTGGCGGTCGATCTCGACGACGACACGGGTGCCGCCGTTCTTGCGGCCGGCTTGGCCGATGCGCAGCCGCGCCCCGATAAGGGCTGCCCGCGTGTGCATATGGCCGATGCCGCCATACGCGGCCGGGTCGACAGCGCCGCAGCCCTGGCCGTCATCCGTCACGATCACCCGCAGCACGCTCGCGGTCGACGCCAGCAGCACGTCGATGCGGTGCGGCGCGGCATGGCGAACGGCATTGTTGATCGCTTCCTGCACGATCCGGTAGAGCGCGGTCCGCACTGGCTCGGACAGGCTGTCGGCGCCGCCGTCGCTGGTGTCGGCGATGCGCACGGCGATCGGCGGCTTGGCCCTGGCGACGCTGCGGTTGAGATGCGCCTCGACCGCGTCGCGCAATCCGAACAGTTCGAGCACGCTCGGCCGCATATCGTCGACGATGTGGCGCAGTTCCGTCAGGCAGCCGGCGACCTCCTGCTCGAGATCGGCAAGCTGCGCTGCCCGCGCCACGCCCTGGCCGCGAAGGGCCGAAAGCTGGCGCGCGATGCGGGCGAGATCGGCAAGCGTCTGGTCGTGCAGGTCCATGGCCATGCGCCGGCGTTCGCGCTCCATGCCTTCGGTCAATTGCGAGGCGCCGACGCGCAGCAGTTCGACACGGTTGCGCGCCTCGCTCTCGGCCAGCATGGCGCGGCGCGCCTCCTCGGTCTGGATCAGCGCGAAGATGTAGGGCGCGATCAGGTCCGCGCATTGCTGGGCGACCGCGACATCGGCAAGCGTGTAGCAGTCGACCTCGTGCCGGCTGATGTTGAGCGCGCCGATGATGCCGCCGCGCGCCCTGAGCGGCACGACGATGCGGCTGCGCAACCTGGCGGCGAAGATCGGACCATCGATGGCGGTGGCGAAATGGAACCGCTCGTCGCTCAACGCATCGTCGGCGAGCAGATAGGGGACTTCGCCCCACAGCACCGAGCGGATCGGGCTGACTTCGGTCGGCAGGGGATGCTGGGCAAGCTCGCTCCAGCTGGTATGGAAGCCGGCTTCGTAACAGGCGTGCCGGCGGCCGTCATGCGACAGCACCGCCAGATCCATGTGATCGTGCGGGATGAGTGAGCCGATCTCGATGGCTGTCGCGCGGAACGCCGTGCCGGGATCGATATGGCCGGCAAGCGCCCGCGATATCGCCAGCAGCCGGTCGATCAGGACCAGGGACACTTCCGCCATTGTTTTCACGATCCTCCCGTGCCGCGAAATAGTGGACGCATGCCGCCGCCGCTGTCAACGACGGAGCCGCTGGCCATAGGGCTCCGCACTCAGCTTGACAAAAGAGCTGACGACAGCTCGGCGGTGTCGGCAGCCTTGTGGCGGCAATAGGAATTTTTTCTTGACTCGGTGCCCTCAGCTATGGTACATTTTTGCCTATGGTGCTGATTTGCGCCTATGACCCGCCGCACAGGCGGGTTTTTCGTTTGATGCTCCGTCAGCCAATGCGCGGGCGAAGGCTCCGAAGAAACCCGTCAGCCCGAATTCGTTGCCCTGCCATTGGCCCGCCCGATCAACTTGCGGTGCAATGATTGTAAAGGGTTCGCGTCCTGGTCTAGGGAGGAGGCCAGGAGACCGAACAGAATGCCAGTGACGCAAAACGTTGCTCCGGGCGCCCCGGGAATCCCGGCGCGCTGGACATCAAGCGCCAAGAGTGGCGTCGGAACGTCGCTTTCGCCGGTCGGCCGGATCTGGTTCACGATCAGCCACGGCATCCTCAACGAAGTCTACTATCCGCGTGTCGACAGCGCCTGCACCCGCGACCTCGGCTTGATCGTCACCGGTCCCGGCGGCTATTTTTCGGAAGAGAAACGCGATGCCGTGCATACGATCGAACCGTTCGAGGACGGCGTGCCCGCCTACCGGCTGGTCAATACGGCGAGCGACGGCGCCTGGCGGATCGAGAAGCGCATCCTCGCCGACCCGGCGCGCCCGGCGCTGCTGCAGGAAATCACCTTCACGGCGCTGAAAGGAGTGCCCGGTGACTACCGCGTCTACGCGCTTCTGGCGCCGCATCTGGTCAATGCCGGCATGGGCAACACCGCATGGGTCGGCGAGCACGAGGGCAAGCCCGTGCTGTTCGCCTCGGGGCGCGGCTCTTGCCTGGCGCTGGCTTCGTCGCTGCCCTGGAAAACCGGTTCGGCCGGCTATGTCGGCTTTTCCGACGGCTGGCAGCAACTCCACAACACCGGAGGACTCGATCCGGCTTGCCAGCGGGCCGAGGACGGCAATGTCGCGCTGACGGGCGAGATCGGCTTTTCCGCTACAGAGACCAAGGCCTTGCTGGCGCTTGGGTTTGGCGCGACATCAGACGAGGCCGCGGAACATGCTTTCGCCAGCCTGAAGCAGGGTTTTGAACCCGCGGCGAAATCCTACCTCCACAACTGGCGCAATTGGCAAAAGGGTTTGCTGCCGCTGGACGACCGGCACGCGGTCCCCGGGATCAACTTCTATCGCGTCTCGACGGCGGTACTGGCGACGCACCGGTCGATCATCGTGCCGGGCGCCGCGGTCGCCAGCCTGTCGATCCCGTGGGGCTTCAACAAGGGTGACGACGACCTCGGCGGCTACCATCTGGTCTGGCCGCGCGATCTGGTCGAGACGGCGGGCGGCTTTCTTGCTGCCGGCGATGCTGCCTCGGCCCTGCAAATCCTCGATTACCTCAGCTCCATCCAGCAGCCGGACGGCCATTGGCCGCAGAACGCCTGGCTCGACGGATCGGCCTATTGGCCCGGCATCCAGATGGACGAATGCGCCTTTCCGCTGCTGCTGGCCGATGCTTTGCGCCGCGCCGGCCATTTGCCGGGCGCCAGGCTCATGACCTTCCTGCCGATGATCGAGCGCGCCGCCGGCTATGTCGTGCGCAACGGGCCGGTCACCGGCGAGGACCGCTGGGAAGAGGATGCCGGCTACAGCCCGTTCACGCTCGCGGTCGAAATCGCCGCACTGCTTGCCGCGGCAGACCTGCTCGACGCCTGCGGCAAGACAGACGCCGCGACCTATCTGCGCGAGACATCGGACGTCTGGAACGACCAGGTCGAGCGCTGGACCTACGTCACCGGCACGGCGATCTGCAGTCAAGTCGGCGTCGAAGGCTACTATGTCCGCATCGCGCCGCCCGACAGCGCCGAGGCCAGTTCACCGAAGGACGGTTTTGTGCCGATCAAGAACCGGCCGCCGGGCGATACCGACCGACCCGCCGAAGAGATCGTCAGCCCGGATGCGCTGGCGCTGGTGCGCTTCGGTCTGCGGGCGGCTGACGACCCGCGCATGACAGACACGGTCAAGGTCATCGATGCGCAATTGCGCTGCGCGTTGCCGCAAGGGCAGCTCTGGTATCGCTACAACGGCGATGGCTACGGCGAGCATGAAGACGGCGCACCTTTCGATGGCACCGGCCAGGGTCGCCCCTGGCCGCTGCTGGCCGGCGAACGTGCCCACTATGAGCTGGCGGCTGGACGCGAGGAAAAGGCAGCCAGCCTGCTGGCAGCACTGGAAGGCTCGGCCGGATCGGGCGGCCTGTTGCCGGAGCAGGTCTGGGACGGCGCCGATCTGCCGGAACGCGAACTGCTGCATGGCCGCCCCTCGGGCAGCGCCATGCCGCTGGTCTGGGCGCATTCGGAGCATATCAAGCTGCTGCGCTCGCTGCGCGACGGCGCGGTCTTCGACATGCCGCCGCAAGGCGTCAAGCGCTATATCGAGGACAAGACGGTATCGCCGTTCAGAACCTGGCGGTTCAACAACAAGATCCGCACCATGCCGGAGGGCAAGACGCTGCGTGTCGAATTGTTGGACCCGGCTACAGTCCACTGGAGCACCGACAACTGGGCGACAGCCCATGACAGCCAGACGGTGGAGAACGCCTTCGGCGTCCATCTTGCCGATCTGCCCGCGGCAAGCCTCTCCGAGGGAAGCACGCTGACCTTCACTTTTTTCTGGCCCGGGACCGGCGATTGGGAGAATGTCGACTTCTCCGTCATATCGGGCGACCAAGATGGCCAGTAGATCATAGCCAGTAGACCTTCCCTCGATAGACCCCATAAATCTCCTAGAAAACAGGGACGAAACCATGCAGATCGGAATGATGGGACTGGGCCGGATGGGCGCCAACATGGTCCGGCGCCTGATGCGCGATGGCCACGAATGCGTCGTCTACGACATCAACCCGGCCAGCGTCGCCGCCCTGGTGACCGACGGCGCGTCAGGGGCGGCCTCGATGGAAGAATTCGTCGGCAAGCTGGCCAAGCCGCGCTGTGTGTGGCTGATGCTGCCGGCGGCAATCACCGGCAGGATCATCGACCAGGTGGCGGCCCTGATGGAGCCCGGCGACATCGTCATCGACGGCGGCAATTCCTATTACCACGACGCCGTCGACCAGGCCGCGAAACTGGCCGGCAAGGGTATCCATCTTGTCGATGTCGGCACCAGCGGCGGCGTCTGGGGCCTGGAGCGTGGCTACTGCCTGATGATCGGCGGCCCCGACGTGGCGGTGCAGCACCTCGATTCGATCTTCGCCACGCTGGCGCCGGGCGCCGATGCCGGCTCCAATCCGCCTGGGGATGCCGGGACTGCACCCTTCGGCTATCTGCATTGCGGACCGAGCGGTGCCGGCCACTTCGTCAAGATGGTGCACAACGGCATCGAATATGGCGTCATGGCCGCCTATGCCGAAGGCATGAACATCCTGAAGTCGGCCAATGCCGGCAAGCGGCAACGGACGGCGGACGCCGAGACCAGTCCGCTGGAAAACCCGCAATACTACCAGTTCGACATCGACCTTCCCCAGGTGGCCGAGGTCTGGCGGCATGGCAGCGTTATCGGCTCCTGGCTGCTCGACCTGACGGCCGGGGCGTTGAAAAGCGATCCGGGCCTGGTGAATTTCGGCGGCCGCGTTTCGGATTCCGGCGAAGGTCGCTGGACCCTGAAGGCGGCTATCGACACCGGCGTGCCGGCTCCGGTGCTGTCCTCGGCGCTGTTCGACCGCTTCTCCTCGCAGGGCGAATCCGAATTCGCCGACAAACTGCTCTCCGCCATGCGCTACGCCTTTGGCGGCCATGTCGAGAAGCCGAAGGCCGGCAAGTGACGACACTGGGGGAGACACGCGCATGAGCCAGGAACGATCCGACACGCTGGTGCTCTTCGGAGCCACCGGCGACCTCGCCCACAAGAAGATATTTCCAGCCCTTTACCAGATGGTCGCCAAGGGCACGCTTACCGAACCGGTGATCGGCGTCGCCTTCGATGCCTGGGACCTCAAGCAATTGCAGGCGCGCGCCCGTGACGGCATCGTCAATGCGCTCGGCAAGATCGACGAAAAAGCGTTCGCCAAATTCGCCTCGCTGCTGCGCTACGTCAGCGGTGACTACCGCGATGGAGCGACGTTCGAGAAATTGAAGAGCGCCCTCGGCACGGCGCAGCGGCCGCTGCACTACATGGCGGTGCCGCCGACCATGTTCGAGACCGTCGTCCAGGGGCTGGAGCAATCAGGCACCGCGCATGGCGCACGGCTGATGGTGGAAAAGCCCTTCGGTCACGATCTGCAATCGGCGCGCTGGCTGAACCGCGTCCTGCATCTGGTGTTCGACGAACAGTCGATCTTCCGTATCGACCATTATCTGGGCAAGGAAGCGATCCAGAACCTGCTCTATTTCCGCTTCGCCAATTCCTTCCTCGAGCCGATCTGGAACCGCAACTACGTCGAAAGCGTGCAGATCACCATGGCCGAGGATTTCGGCGTCGAGGGACGTGGCCGTTTCTATGACGATGTCGGCTGCATCAGGGACGTCATCGAGAACCATCTGCTCAACATCCTGTTGCTGCTTGCCATGGAGCCGCCTGTCGGCCGTTCCGCCGATGACCTGATCGACGAGAAGGTGCAGGTGCTGCGCGCGATCAGGACGCTGACAAAAGACGATGTCGTGCGTGGCCAGTTCACCGGCTATCTCGCCGAACCCGGCGTAGCGCCGAACTCGCCCGTCGAGACCTTCGCGGCGGTGCGTTTCTTCGTCGACACCTGGCGCTGGCAGGACGTGCCGTTTTTCATCCGCGCCGGCAAGAACATGCCGGTGCATGTCACCGAAGTGGTGGTGCGGCTGAAGCGGCCGCCGCTCGATGTCTTCGATCCGATCAAGCCCGCCGACCAGAACTACGTCCGCTTCCGCATCGACCCGCAGGTGGTGATCGCCATCGGAGCCCAGCGCAAGGCGCCGGGCGACGACATGATCGGCGAGCAGGTCGAACTGACGGCGCTCGACGACTCAAAGGGCGACATGCCGCCCTATGAGCGCCTGATCGGCGACGCCATGAACGGCAACGGGCAGTTGTTCACCCGCCAGGACGCCAGCGAACTGGCCTGGCGCATCGTCGGTCCGGTGCTTGGCGACACCACGCCGCCGCATCTCTACGAGCCGCTCACATGGGGACCCGCGGACGTCATGGCCGGGTTTGGGCCGCCCAATGGCTGGATCGATCCGGTGAAGTGAGAGGACCACACGATGGCCAAGAAAGTGAAGCAACCAGCATCGGGCACCGAGAAGCCGGACACTGAAAAAATCGTGCTCACGATCGACATCGGCGGCTCGCACGTCAAGATCCTCACCAGTGCCGGCGGCGCGGAGCGCCGCGCCGATTCGGGGCCCGACCTGACGCCGCGGCAGATGATCGATACGGTCAACAAGCTCGCCGAAGGCCTGTCCTACGACGTCGTCTCGATGGGCTATCCGGGGCCGGTCAACCACAACAGGCCGCTCGCCGACCCCGCAAATCTCGGCAAGGGCTGGGCTGGATTCGACTTCGCGGCTGCGTTCGGCAAACCGGTGAAAGTGGTCAATGACGCGCTGATGCAGGCCATCGGCAGCTACGAGGGCGGACGCATGCTGTTCCTCGGGCTCGGCACCGGTCTCGGTGCGGCGATGATCGCCGACAACGTCGCCCAACCGATGGAACTCGCGCATTTGCCCTACAAGAAGGGCAGGAGTTTCGAGGATTATGTCGGCGAGCGCGGCCTGGAAAAGCGCGGCAAGAAGAAATGGCGCAAACACGTCTTCGACGTCGTCAACCGGCTCCGTGCCGCCATGCAGGCGGACTATGTCGTGATTGGCGGCGGCAACGTCGACAAGCTCGATGAATTGCCCGCCGACTCCAGGCGCGGCGACAACACACGCGCCTTCGAAGGCGGGTTTCGTTTGTGGCGCGACAAAGCGCTGATAGTCTGATACTGCTATTGTTTAATATAGTTGTTCAAAATAACGTGTGACCTGACATCAAATCGTTGCAATACGCAGATTTGCCGACTAGGAATTCCGCGCTACACCAACGCCATTCGTCCCGTGGACGCACGAAGGACGCCATAGCATTTTGATTTCGCGCATGAACCTTTCCGGAAGTCGAATCCGATTTTCAGGTCATTCGCTGTAGACGGAGAAATAGAGTGACCGACGATAGCAACAGTGCCCGTAAAGACATCGATCTGCTCGAGCTGACCGCTCACATCGTGTCCGCTTACGTCGAGAAGAACCGCTTGCCCGCCTCCGGCCTGGCCGACCTCATCGCCAGCGTCAGCGCCTCGATAAACGGGCTCGGCAAGCCTGCGGTCCCGGTGGCTGCCCCCCTGGTCCCGGCGGTCAACCCCAAGAAGTCGGTGACGCCCGATTTCATCATCTGCCTCGAGGACGGCAAGAAGTTCAAATCGCTGAAGCGTCACCTGGGCGTGCATTTCGGCCTGACGCCGGACGCCTATCGCGCCAAATGGGGCTTGCCGTCGGATTATCCGATGGTCGCTCCCAACTACGCGGCCTCGCGTTCGCTACTGGCGAAATCGATCGGCCTCGGCCGCAAGGCTGCCCCCGTGAAGGCACCCGCCAAGGGTAGGAAGGCCAAGGCCTCGGCCTGATCATTTGGTCCTGAGCCAACAGTTAGGACGACTGGAACAGAAGCCTGCCGGCGAATCCGCCTTGGCAGGCTTCATGTTTTTGTGGCTTGGATGGACCGGACGGGTTCCTAAGCAATTCCAGGATAAGTGTGAAACGGTTTTCCGTCCGGAATTGCGTAAAAACAACGAGTTAGAGCGGGCCGCCGTTTCCGTGAAACGGTGAACTGCTCTAGGGGAGCGAGCCATGAACTACACCAGGATGGTGATCGAGAAAGAGGCACCGGAAGAATACGGCTACGACCGTATCCGCTACAATCTTTCGGAAAGTTCGATCGCCGACCAGAAGCTGTCCGACATCGGCCTGTCGCTGCCTGATCTCACGCTTTTCTATGGCGAGCATCGCGGCGACAAGCAGTTGCGTGCACTGATATCGGCGCAGGATGCCGGCATTTCACCGGACGATGTCCTGGTCACCGCCGGTGCCGCCGGCGCGCTGTTCATCATCTCGACCTCGCTTTTGTCGGCCAATGACCACCTCGTCGTCATCAGGCCCAACTACGCCACCAACATCGAAACCCCAAGGGCGATCGGCTGCGCCATCAGCTTTGTCGACCTGGCCTTCGAGGAAGGCTTCGCCATCGATGTCGAACGCGTCAAGGCGGCGATGCGGCCGGACACGAAGCTGATCAGCGTCACCTGCCCGCACAACCCGACCGGCACGATGATGAGCCGAGCCGAACTCGATGCCCTGGTGGCGCTTGCCGAAAGCAGCAACTGCCATCTGCTGGTCGACGAGACCTATCGCGACCTCTCCTACGGCCGGCGGCTGCCGACCGCTGCCTCGCTGAGCCCGAAGGCGATCAGCGTCTCGTCATTGTCCAAGGCCTTCGGCATTCCCGGCATCCGCATCGGCTGGCTGATCACCCGGGACGCGGCGCTCCAGGAAAAATTCCTCGCCGCCAAGGAGCAGATCGGCATTTGCGGCAGCGTTATCGATGAAGGCATTGCACGGGGCATGCTCGAGCGCCGGGACGCTTTCCTGGCAACGCTGCTGCCCGAAATGGCCAAGCGCCGCGACATCGTCCAGGCCTGGATCGATCGCGAACCGCTGGTCGACTGGGTGCGGCCCGAAGGCGGCGTCGTCGGCTTCCCGCGCCTCGATGTCGAAACCGGCTTCGACCTCGACCGGTTCTATGTGAACCTGCTGGAAAACCATGGCACCTATGTCGGACCCGGCCACTGGTTCGAGATGGAGAAGCGCTTCTTCCGCGTCGGCTTTGGCTGGCCGACGGAAGCCGAATTGCGCGGCGGCCTTGATGCCATCTCCGCCGCGCTGCGGCAGTAACTACCGCGTGCCGGCGATGGAACGGGCTGAAAATTCCTTGATCCAGCACTGATTTTGACGCATATCCGCTGCGAACTGAGCTAAAAAGTTCCGCCAGCCGGACCAGCGCCCATCGTGGAAGTGCCCCGCCAGCTGACGTCACTGCAACGGGGCCTCTTAAATCATGACAGCAGAACAGATATCGCCGGACCAGCGCTATGCCGCGTTCCGTCATCGCTCCTTCCTGAGCTATTGGGCGGCGCGTTTCCTCACCACATTTGCCACCATGGTCGTGTCCGTCGCGGTCGGCTGGCAGATGTACGATTTGACCCGTGACCCGCTCGATCTCGGCCTGGTCGGCATCGTCCAGTTCTTGCCGTCGCTGCTTCTGGTGCTGGTCACCGGCGTCGTCGCTGATCGCTTCGGCCGCCGCCTGATCATGGCGCTGGCGGTCGTGGTGGAGGCGATGTGCGCGCTGGCGCTGCTGTTCCTGACGCTGCGCGGCATCAGCGGGCCGCTGCCGATCTTCTGCGTGCTTGCCATGTTCGGCGTCGCCCGCGCCTTTTTCGGTCCGGCCTCCGCCTCGCTGTTCGCCAATCTGGTGCCGCCTCAGGATTTCGCCAACGCCATCGCTTGGAATTCATCGGCCTGGCAGACGGCAACCATCGTCGGCCCGGTGGCCGGCGGCCTGCTCTACGGCGTGTCGCCGGAAGCGGCCTACGGAACCGCGGCCGTCCTGATGCTCGTGTCCGGGCTGCTGATCTTCACCATCCCGAAGCCGTCGCAGCGCACCGAGTCGGACAAGCCGACGATGCAGCACCTGCTCGGCGGGTTCAGCTACATCTGGAGCGAAAAGATCGTGCTCGGCGCCATCTCGCTCGATCTGTTCGCCGTGCTCCTGTCCGGCGCCTCGGCGCTGCTGCCGGTCTATGCGCGCGACATCCTCCAGCTCGGCCCCTGGGGTCTCGGCCTGCTGCGATCGGCGCCCAGCATCGGCGCCATTTGCGTCGCCATCTGGCTGGCCGGGCATCCGCTCCGCAACCACGCGGGCATGATCATGCTGGCCGCCGCCGCCTCGTTCGGCGCCTTCACCGTGCTGTTCGGCCTTTCCACCATCACCTGGCTGTCGATCGTGGCGCTGGTCTTCCTCGGCGCCACCGACATGTTCAGCGTCTACATCAGGGAAACCCTGATCCAGCTGTGGACGCCCGACGAGGTGCGTGGCCGCGTCAACGCCGTCAACCAGGTCTTTGTCGGAGCCTCCAACGAGGTCGGCGAATTCCGCGCCGGCACGATGGCCGCACTGATCGGCACGGTGCCGGCCGTGGTGATCGGCGGCGTCGGCGCCATCGCCGTCGCGGGCCTGTGGATGGTGCTGTTCCCGCAACTGCGCAAGGTGCGCCACCTCAACGGACGCAACTGATCTTCTTACGGCTGACAGCCGACATGCCTCGCCTATACACAGGAGCCCCCATGATCACTTGCTACCTGAAATATGTCATCGACCCCTACAAGCTTGCCGAGTTCGAAGACTATGGCCGTCGCTGGATAGGTCTGGTCAACCGCCTCGGCGGAAACCATCACGGCTATTTCCTTCCGAGCGAGGGGGCTAACAATATCGCTTTTGCCATGTTCAGTTTTCCGAGCCTTGCCGACTACGAGGACTATCGCAAACGGATGGCTGCCGACCCTGAATGCCAGGAAGTGTTTGAAATGGAAAAACGCAATCGCAGCATTCTCAGCTACGAGCGCAGCTTCCTGCGGCCAGTGCTCGAACCTTAAAGGGCGTCGCGTCGAAACAGATTCACGCGCCGCGCTTTAGATCTTTGTTTTATGCATGTCGTCTTCCAACACCGAGGTCACTTTTGGGCGACATGCATTAGCTATCTGCTCGGCTTGCCGAAAATCATCCGCAGGAACTCGTCCAGCCAGCGCTTGAGATGCATGTCCCAGATCAGCCGGCCGCCGAGATGATCGCGGCCGGGCTGGGCACCGGGCAGTTCGAAGCGATGCGCGCCGCGCACCACCCAGCGCTGCATCATCACCCTGGTCAGTTCGCCATGGAACTGGATGCCCCAGGCATTGTCGCCGTAACGGAAGGCCTGGTTGGGATAGGTTTCGGCCGTCGCCAGCAGCGTGGCGTCCCTGGGCAGCGAAAAACCCTCGCGGTGGAACTGGTAGACCATCTCCGGCCAGTGCATCAGTTGCTTGCCGGCTTCGGTCGCCTTCAGGGGATACCAGCCGACCTCGACCAGCCCTTCGCCGTGTCCTTCGACCTTGCCGCCGAGACAGTTGACCAGCATCTGTGCGCCGAGACAGATGCCGAGACATGGCCGGTTCTCCCTCAGCGGTATTTCCAGCCAGCTGGTCTCGCGGCGAACGAACTCGTCCTCGTCATTGGCGCTCATCGGGCCGCCGAACACCACCGTGCCGGCGTGGCCGTCCAGTGTTTCGGGCAAAGCGTCGCCAAGCGGCGGCCGGCGAATATCGAGGTCGAACCCTTCTTCCAGCAACATGTGGCCGACACGCCCCGGGCTCGAACTCTCCTGATGCAGCACGATCAGGATCTTTGGCTTCGAACTCGTTTGGCGCGGCATGGAAGGCGAAGATCCTATTCGTCGCTCGATGTTCCGGTGGCGCCCGGCGCGTGCGCCGCTGCCTTGCGGCGCGCCTCGACGCGATCATGGCGTTCGACGCCGATCAGCTCGGCGACGCGCCAGACGGTGTTGTCCTCGAGCTCGTGCAACTCGCCGTCGGCATAGACGATTTCCCACATCAGGCCGATGAAGGCCTTGCGCGCATCGGCATCGAGATGGCGCTTCAGGACACTGGTGAAGGCATAGAGATCGATCGCCTCATTGTCGGCCCGCTCGCCGGCGGCGGCAAGCGCCTCGAGTTCGGCGCCGCTGATCGAATAGCTCTCCGCCAGCACCGCCTTGAACCGCTCCCACTCGACATCCTGGCGCACGCCATCGGCGTTCATCACATGGTAGAGCAGCGCCGAGGCAGCGATGCGCGGATCGTCCGTGCTGGCATGCGTGCCGGCACCGGCCGGCAAATCCCTGAGAAACGACAGAACGCGTTCAAACATAAGTCCATTCCCCAACGGCTCGATGGCCGGCCCAACTCAAAACAACCGAAACCGGCGCGGCGATTTTTCCGCTTCCTCGTCCGGATCGACGCCGGGATCGTCCGGCAACCGCGCAAGCTCCTCGGCCGGCTCGACGCCCTCGGCATCGCTCGGCACCGCTGCGAAGGCCGCCGCGGTGATCGGCCTGACATGATCCTCGTGGCGCTCGGCATCCTTGCTCGACGACATGTCAGGGCCGGCATCATCGATCACCTCGATCGGCCTTTTTTCGCTCGTCGGCTTTGCCAATGCTTCGATGACCGGCGCCGCACCGGCTGGCATGTCATCATGGCTGTCGATCAACTGGCCGAGACGCTCCATCGGCGCACGCCACTCGAAGGCGTCGAGCCGGCCGGTGATCGGCGACACTGGCGCCCAGCGTTCCGATACCACGCCGTCTGCGACCCAGGCCGGATCGCGCGGCGCCCGCACCGCCCTGGACAGCAGCTGCCGCACTTTGCCCTGATCCCCGGTCTCGGCCTCCTCGATGTCGGCGAGCAGCAGATAGGCGCCCTCGCGGCGGTCCATCCGGATCGCCGCCTCGGCCTCGCGGCGGGCGGTCGAGAAATCCTGTGCGTCGAGCGCGGCGCGCGCCACCGTCATCGACGATTCGGCGTGGTTCTTCTTCATTTCCTGCAGCTTCTTCGCCCGGTTGAGGCGGTCGAGCACGGCGTCGCCCGGCCTTGCATGGGTATAGAGCTCGGCGACCTCCGGATGCGGCTCGGCCTTCCAGGCCGCCTCGAGTATCTTCGAGCCCTTGCGCACATCGTTCTGCTTGAACAATGCGGCCGCGGCGGCAACGGCGGCGGGCGCGAAATCGGGCCTAAGCTTGTTGGCCTCGATCGCCGCCGTCCTGGCAGCGGCGGGATCGCTCTCGGCAAGCGCCTGCGCCTTGGCGGTCAGCAGTACGGCGCGGCGGCGGTTGGCGGCATCGCGTTCGATCTGCCGTGTCGATTTCTGCGCGTCGACCAGTTTCAGGGCGCCGTCCCAGTCGCCGCGCGCGGTCAGCTCTTCCAGCGTCGATTCCGCCGCCCAGGCCAGCTGCGGCGCCATCACCGCGGCGCGGCCGGCATAATGCCTGGCGGCGTTGCGGTCGCCGAGCCGTTCGGCTTCCAGATAAAGCCCGCGCAAACCCAGCAGCCGCATCTCGGGATCGTCGAGCATGCTTTCGAACTTCTGCCGCGCGCCTTCATGATCGCCTTCGAGCAGCGACGCCTGCGCTTCCAGCAGGTGGATCAGCGGCTCCTGGTCGGAACGGATCAGCTTGGCGGCTTCCTTGGTCTTCTTGCGGGCCAGCGCGCCATCGCCGGCGCCGGCGGCGATCATGCCGGTCGACAGCGCCTGGTAGCCACGGTCGCGGCGGCGGACGCGGAAATAGCGTGAGATGGTGTAGGGGCTGTTCCACAGCGACTTGAGCAGCCACCACAGGATCATCACCGCGGCGACCACGGCAACGACGGCCACCGCCGCCACCATCAGGCTGACCTGGTATTGATAGCCGTTGAAAGTGACGACCATGTCGCCCGGCCGGTCGGCCAGCCAGGCAAAGCCCAGCCCGAGCGCGAAAACGACGATGAGGAAGGCGAGCAGGCGGATCATTGTGTTGCCCTCATGCCTTCATCGCGCCCGAGATCAGCGCATCGACCTGGGTTTCGACCTCGATGCGTGCCTTCAGCTTGCCGGCAAAGTCCGCGCCAGCGGCCTTGGCGGCCTCGGGCAGCGTTTCATACTCGCTGAGTGCCTTGGCGTAGTCGCCCTGGTTGACCGCCGCCTCCATGCGCGCGACGGTTTCCGGTGCGCCGGCGCCTTCGACGGCACCGATCGGCCTGACCTTGACCAGCGATTCGGCGCTCGACAGAAGGCTCTGAACAAAGCCGGCATTCTCATCGACGGGCGTGGCGGCTGTGACCATGGCATTGGCGGCGGCATCAGCCTGCGATGCGATCTCGGCGCGGGTCGGAACGCCCTTTTCGGCATAGGGGCGCAGTGCCGCAAGCTGCGGCGCATCGGGCGAAATCGCGGCGAGGGTTTCGAGTTCGGCCGAAAACGGCCCGCCACGCTCAAGCGCCGCCTTCAAGGCCGACGCCGCGATGGCAAGCGCGATCTTCGGCTGTCCCGCCGCAGCTTCGACCTTGCCGGACAGCTGCGACACAGACTGCTCCAGCGCCGTCAGCCGGCCCTCCTGCGCCGTCGCCGCCTCGCCGGCCGACTTCACCAGCGCGTCGAGGCCTGCCAGTTTCTCGTTGAGCGGACCGAGATCGACCGGCGCCGAGCTGCCGGCCTTGCCGAGGGCGGCGACCGCCGTCTCGATCTGCGCGACCTTGTCGCCCAGTGCGGCGACCCCGGCTGCGTCGCCTGCTCCACCTTTCTCGACAGCCGATTTCAGCGCCGCCACATCGGCCTTGACCTGTTCCAGGCCCGAGGACAGGCCGACCATCTTCGCCGCTCCATCGCCGTTGCCGCCGGCGTCCTTCAAACCGGCGATTTCGGTCTTCAGCGAGGCGATGTCACCGTTGACACTATCGAGCGAGACGCCGGCACCGGAACCCGGCGCGCCAAGCAGGCCGGCAAATTGCAGCCCGCCGGCGCCGACCAGCGCGATGACGCCGCCGATGATGCCGGCGGCGACGCCGTTGAGGCCGCCGCGCTTTTCAGGGGGTGGCGCCATTTTCTCGTCCCGTGTCTCGGATTTTGCCTTGTTGCCGTCGGTCTGCGTGCGCTTCGCCGATGCGTCCTCGAAACTGTAGTCATAGGCTTTGGTCTTGCCGGCCGGCGCATCGGACGATCCGGGACCGTCGGACGATCCGGGATAAGGGATCTCGGCCTCGCTAGTGGGCTTTGTCGCCGCTGCCGGCGGCTGCTCCGGTTCGGCCCGGGCGTCGGTATGCTCCCAGGGCTCGAGATCGGTCTGGTCGGCGTGTACCGGCTCTTCGGGAACCGCGGGCTGCGAAGCGTTCGCGGCTTCCTCAGCCTTCGCCTCGTCTGTCCGGGCCTCCTGCCCGGCGGCGTCCTCGTCGGCGATGCGTGAGACGGCGCCCGGCTCGAGATCGATGGTCACCGGCTCGCGGCGGCTTTTCGAGTGTCGCATCTTCGGCGTCTTGACCATGCCTGGGCTCCGCACAATTCGCTTCGTCTCAACGCCTGGCGGCGCATGATGGTTCAGAAAGGGTCTAGCACATCACCAAGCGGTGAAAAGGGGCGGTGTGATGACGCGGCTCAGCGCGGCGCCTGCAAAAGCGCCAGCAGTGCGTCCTCGTCAGGCTGTGCGGCGATGCGGATCCTTTCGCTGGCGACATCGTCGAAGGCTGCGGCGATGCGAGTGGAAAGCGCAAAAACCCATATTTTTTCGAAGAGACCGCGCAGAGCGGGCCGCCTTGCCAAGGTCTGCATCGCCGCCGCCGCCTTGGCTGAATAGAGCAATACCGCGTCGGCAGGTTGCCCTGACAGGCGTTCGAGGATGACTTCGTCCGGATAGCCCACCGTCAGAGTGTCATAGGTCTCGACGGCGTGGACCCGAACGCCCGCCGTCCCGAGCCTCTGTTCGAACGCCGGAAAACGCACGCGCCCGCAGAGATAGACGATCGTCTTTCCAGAAAAATCGGCGGCGAGCCTGTCGGCCAGCGCCTCCGCATCGCCCGGGCCTTCACTGACCGACAAAAAACCCGCTCGACGCGCCGCTTGCGCCGTCCTTTTGCCGACCGCATGGCAAGGCAAGGCGGCGAGCGTCGCGATGATTTCTTCCGGCGCATGGCGCACGGCATTGGCGCTGGTGACGGCCACCGCGACGGCATCGTCCGGGATCGGTCCGGCGGCGGCGGGCAACGCCTTTGTTTCGGTCAGGGGCAAAAGAACCGGCTGAAAGCCCGTCTCCTCAAGCCGATGCGCAGTGCGCGAAGCACCCGGTTCCGGCCTGGTCACCAGGACGCGAAGCATTTCAGAGCCAGCCGTCGAAGAACTTTTCGCCGGCCTTGGCACGCACGCTCCGGGCTGCTTCACCGCCGATGCTGGCGGCGTCTTGCGCCGGTCCCTGCAGCTCGACCGTGTGCGACTGCATGCCGTCGGGCGAGATGATCAGCCCGGCAAAAGACAGTTTTCCGGCCTCGATCGCCGCATAGCCGGCGATCGGCGTGCGGCAGGAGCCATCCAGCGCCGCCAGGAAGGCACGCTCGCAGGCCAGCGCCTGGCCGGTCGGCACATCATGGACGACTGCCAGCATCTTTTCGACATCGCGGTCGCCGATACGGGTTTCGATGCCGATCGCGCCTTGCCCCGGCGCCGGCGGGAAGACATCGAGCGGTATCAGGTCGGTGACGACATGCTCGAGCCCAAGCCGCTTCAGCCCGGCATAGGCCAGGATCGTGCCCGCGGCCACGCCTTCTTCGAGCTTGCGCAGCCGCGTTTGCACATTGCCGCGGAACATCACCACGTCGAGATCCGGCCGCATCCGGCGGATCAGCGCTTGCCGCCGCAGCGACGACGACCCGACTTTCGCCCCGCGCGGCAGTTCGGCGATCGTCTTCGCCGCCTTGCCGACAAAGGCGTCGCGTGCGTCCTCGCGCGGCAAGAAGGCCGAGAGTTCCAGACCGTCGGGCAGTTGCGTCGGCATGTCCTTCGACGAATGCACGGCGATATCGATCCGGCCCGCCAGCAGCGCCTCCTCGATCTCCTTGGTGAACAGGCCCTTGCCGCCGGCTTCCGACAGTGGCCGGTCCTGGATGCGGTCGCCGCTGGTCGAGATGACCACCACCTCGAATGCCTCCGCCGGCATGCCATGCGCGGCCATCAGCCGCGCCTGTGCTTCATGCGCCTGCGCCAGCGCCAGCGGGCTGCCGCGTGTTCCGATTCTCAAGATTGTTTGCATGGCGCGCAGTCCGTGATAACCCCCCGGCAAGCGAGGCTTTTCCGGGGTTCTCCTAACGGGGAAAGCCCCATGATACAATCTTTAGGGACAGCGACGAATTGATCCGCGTGCTGGGCATAGAGACGAGTTGTGACGAGACCGCCGCCAGCGTGGTGGCCATCGACGGCGACGCCGCGCCAAAAATCCTGTCCAACATCGTGCTCAGCCAGATCGAGGAACATGCCGCGTTCGGCGGCGTCGTGCCGGAAATCGCCGCACGTGCCCATGTCGAGGCGCTGGACGGCATCATCGAGGCGGCGCTTGCCGATTCGGGCACAGGGCTCGCCGATATCGACGCGATTGCCGCCACCGCCGGCCCCGGCCTGGTCGGCGGGCTGATCGTCGGGCTGATGACCGCCAAGGCAATCGCCGCGGCGGCGAACAAGCCGCTGATCGCCATCAACCACCTCGAAGGCCATGCGCTGACCGCAAGGCTGACCGACGGGCTCGACTTTCCCTATCTCTTGCTGCTGGTCTCCGGCGGCCATACGCAAATCGTCGCCGTGCGGGGCGTCGGCGACTACCAGCGTTGGGCAACGACCATCGACGACGCGCTCGGCGAAGCCTTCGACAAGACGGCCAAGATGCTCGGCCTGCCCTATCCCGGCGGGCCGAATGTCGAAAAGGCGGCACAGGCCGGCAATACCTCGCGCTTTGCCTTTCCGCGTCCGATGAAGGGCTCGGCCCAGCCCGACTTCTCCTTCTCCGGCCTCAAGACCGCCGTGCGCCAGGCGGCGAGCGCCATTGCGCCGCTGAGCGACAAGGACGTCGCCGACATCTGCGCTTCCTTCCAGGCAGCGGTCGCCGATGCTCTGGCCGACCGCGTTTCTCGCGCGCTGGCGCGCTTTCGGCAGACATTTCCCGGCGCCAAAAGCCCGGCACTGGTCGTGGCCGGAGGCGTCGCCGCCAACCGCACGATCAAGATCATGCTGGAGCGGCTCTGTGCCGAGACCGGCTTCACCTTCATCGCACCGCCGCTGAAGCTTTGCACCGACAATGCGGCGATGATCGCCTGGGCCGGCATCGAGCGGCTGCGCGAAGGCATGGCGCAGGAGAACGGCTTCGATTTCGTGCCGCGCTCGCGCTGGCCGCTGGATAGCATCTCGGCGCCGATGGTCGGCTCCGGCCGGCGCGGAGCCAAGGCATGAACGAGCTGGCAAGCGGCAACGACACCGCGCCAACCGGCTGGCGCGTTGCCGTGCTCGGCGGCGGGGCCTGGGGCACTGCCTTGGCCTTGGCCATGCTGCGCGCCGGCCATTTCGTCCGCCTTTACGCGCGCGACCCGGAGACCGTCGCCGCGATCGACCGTGGCGAAAATCCACGCTATCTGCCGGGCATTGCGCTCCAGCCCGGCATCGTGGCGACGAGCAACATCCAGGCCGCGCTCGACGGTGCCGACTGCGTGCTGGCGGTGACGCCGGCCCAGTCGCTGCGGACTACGCTGGCGGCAGCGAAGGACCATATGCCGGCCGGTATCCCGCTGGTTCTGTGTGCCAAGGGCATCGAAAGCGAGACCGGCGCCTTGCTGTCGGCGATCGTCGAAGAAATCCTGCCGCTCAATCCGGTTGCCGCTCTGTCGGGCCCGAGCTTCGCCACCGACGTCGCCCGCGGCCTGCCGACGGCCGTTGTGGTCGCCGCCCGCGACGAGGCATTGGCCGCCGATCTCGCCGCCCGCTTTTCCGCCGAAAACCTGCGCTGCTATTCGAACGACGACCTGATCGGCGTCGAGATCGGCGGCGCCTTGAAGAACGTCTTCGCCATTGCCGCGGGTGCTGTCACTGGCGCGGGTCTCGGAGCCAGCGCCCAGGCCGCCATGGTGACGCGCGGCTTTGTCGAATTGCGCCGCATCGGCGCTGCCTTCGGCGCCAGGCCCGAAACGCTGATGGGGCTTTCCGGCCTTGGCGACCTGCTGCTGACCTGCTCGTCCACCCAGTCGCGCAATTTCGCCTATGGCCTGGCGCTCGGCCAAGGCAAGCCGCTTGCCGGATTGCCGCTGGCCGAAGGCGTGCCGACGGCGGCGATCGCTGCCCGCATCGCCACCGAGCGCAACATCGACGCGCCGATCATTGCCGCCGTCGCCGCCATACTGAACGGTGCCATCACCGTCCGGCAGGCTGTGACGGCCTTGATGACCCGGCCGCTGAAGACCGAAACCAACGATTGATCCCCCAACCTTGAACCCGAGATCAGGAGAGAGAACCATGCTGTTTGCTGTGATTTGCAAGGACAAGCCCGGAAGCCTGCAGGTGCGCCTCGACACGCGGCCCGAGCATATTGCCTTTCTCGAAGGGTTGAACGGCGACAAGAAGCTGGCATTCGCCGGTCCGTTTCTTGACACCGAAGGCAAGCCCAATGGCAGCCTCGTGGTCGTCGAAGCGTCCGACCTGGCAGGGGCGCAGGCTCTTTCGGCCGCCGACCCCTACGCCAAGGCCGGGCTGTTCGAAAGCGTCGAAATCCGCCCGTGGAACTGGACGTTCAACAAGCCGGCGGCTAGTTAATCCCGGTCGCCGCGCGACTCCTAGGAGGAGAAAGACATGAACTACTGGCTGTTCAAATCCGAGCCATTCAAGTTCTCCTTCGAGATGCTGAAGGCCAAGGGCAAGGCCGGTACGCAATGGGACGGCGTGCGCAACTACGCCGCGCGCAACAACATGAAGGCCATGCAGATCGGCGATCTCGGCTTCTTCTACCATTCCAACGAAGGGCTGAACGTCGTCGGCATCGCTGAAGTCTGCGCGCTTGCCCATCCCGACACCACCTCGGACGATCCGCGCTGGGAATGCGTCGACATCCGCGCCGTAAGGGATGTGCCAAACCCGCCGACGCTGGAACAGGTCAAGGCCAATCCGAAGCTTGCCGACATGGCGCTGGTGCGGCTCGGCCGGCTTTCCGTGCAGCCGGTGACGCCGGCCGAATGGAAGGAAGTCTGCCGCATGGGCGGCTTGACGCCGGCTCCGTGACGGCGCTGACGCCCAACAGCGCGAGGCAATTCATTCTCGACAACACGGCGCTGATGGCGCCGCCGCACGTGCCGGAGATCCTGCTTCATCTTGCCGACGAAGCGCATGATTTGTGGCAGCGGACCGAGGATGAGCTGGTCGAGATCGGCCTGCCACCGCCTTTCTGGGCCTTTGCCTGGGCCGGCGGCCAGGGCCTTGCCCGCTATATCCTGGACAATCCCGGCACGGTGCGGGGCAAGCGCGTGCTCGACTTCGCTTCCGGCTCCGGCCTTGTCGCCATCGCTGCCGCCAAGGCAGGTGCCGCCAAGGTGATCGCAACCGACATCGATCCGTTCTGTGCCACCGCGATCCGGCTCAACAGCGAGATCAACGGTGTCGGGACCGAATTCCTCGGCACGGATTGCATCGGCACCGATGCAGGTTGGGACGTGGTCCTGGCCGGTGATGTTTTCTACGACAAATCTTTCGCGGACCGGCTGATGCCATGGTTCGCAACGCTGAAGGCGCGCGGCGCCGAGATCCTCATCGGCGATCCCGGACGGTCGTATCTGCCGAAGGCAGGGCTGGAGCCGCTTGCGGTCTATGAGGTGGCCGTCACGCGGGCACTGGAGGATGCGCTCGTCAAGCATACTACTGTCTGGCGGTTTGCTTGACGCCAACGCCGAACAGGCGTTCCATCAAGTTCGCATCTGGAGGGGGAAATCATGGATTTTTCAGCAGTGAACTGGCTGGCGGTGATCGCCGCCGCAATTCTGGCATGGCTGTTCGGCGCCGCCTGGTACATGGGCCTGAGCAAGCCGTGGCTGAAAGCCGCCAAGCTCGATCCGGCGACGATGAAGAAATCGCCGCTGCCCTTCGTCATCAGCTTCATCGCCGAACTGGTCATGGCCACCATATTGGCCCTGGTCGTCGGCGCGATGACCGGCGGCGAGCCGACATTGCTCGCCGGACTTGTCTTCGGCTTCGTGCTCTGGCTTGGGTTCATCGCCACGACGCTGTCGGTCAACCATCGCTACGAGAATTTCGGCTGGGACCTGACCCTCATCGACGGCGGCCACTGGCTCGGCGTGCTGCTGATCATCGGCGCCGTGATCGGCTGGTTCGGCCCGGCGGCAACCTGATCAAGAACGGAGTAGGGCAGTAAGGCAGTAGGGGAATAGGGGGCAAACGGCACCGACTGCTATCCCTACTGCCCTACTGCCCTACTGCCCTACTGCCCTACTGCCCTTTGTCCGTGGTCCGCGTCTTGGCGACTTCCTCGAGCATCCATTCGCGAAAGGCGACGATGCGCGGATCGTCGCCGGTATTTTCGGGATAGACCAGGAAATAGGCGAACTCGGGCGCCACCCGCAGGCCGAGTTCGAAAGGCTGCACCAGCCTGCCCTGGGAAAGGTCGTTCGCCACCATGGCGAAATCGGCGAGCGCCACGGCATTGCCGTCGAGCGCTGCCTGGACGGCATCCGTGGAGTTTCCGAACACGACGGTCCGGCTGTCGTCGAAATCAGTGATGCCGGCCGCCGCCATCCACATCCGCCAGTTCGGCCATGTCACGCCTTGCCGCGACCATTCGATATGCGCAAGCGTGTGATTGAAGAGGTCGCGCGGCTCACGCAGCGGCGGACCGGACGTCAAGAGGCTCGGGCTGCACACCGGAATGAGGATGTTGTCGAACAGCCGGTGGGTGCGAAGACCCGGATATTTGCCGGCGCCAAAACGGATGCCGACATCGATGTCATCGAGTTCGAAATCCCGCACTTCATAGGCAATGTCGAATCGCAATTCGATATCTGGGTGATGCTTGCGAAAATCGTCGACGCGTCGCATCAGCCATTTTGACGCGAACTGCGCGTCGAGCGTTACCTTCAAAAGGGCGGTGCCGCGCGCCAGCTTTTGCGCCCGCGAAACGGCCCGGCCAAGCAGGTCGAGCGCGTCGGCCGAGGCGTCGAACAGCACCGTCCCCGCCTCGGTGAGCCGGATGGTGCGGCTGGTGCGCGTGAACAGCACCAGCCCGAGTTGATCCTCGATTTCCTTGATCTGATGGCTGACGGCGGCCGGTGTCAGGCCGAGCTCGTCGGCGGCGCGGGTGAAATTGAGGTGCCGGGCCGCTGCTTCCAGCGTCCTCAAGGCACGAGTCCCGGGCAGAAGACGAGCCATCCTATCCTCAAATAAAACTTGATGATCCAGAGAAAACTACTCGTTTCTCGCAGGGATTTCAATATGGCATGATCCCATCATCGACACATCATCAAGCCGGATTTGATATCCGGAGACAACGGATCATAACCATGTCCATCATCGTTTTGAATTCATCGACACTCCGCCCGGCCTGGCTGGCCGAAACCCTCGACTGGCTGCGCCACGCCCGGGTCGCGATACGCCTCGCCCGCCGCGACATTGCCTACCAGGACGTCGAGGATCTCTCCGATCGCCAACTGCGCGATATCGGCGGCGAGCGCCGTGACGTCGCTCGCGCAATGGACAGAGAACTTGGCCGGCTGGGCCTGCTAGACATCGGCTGGCAGAAACCTGGTCGTAGGGGAATAAGGGAATAAGGGAATAGGGGAATAGGGGAGTAGGAAAAACTAAGGCTGCGCCGAGCTTGTCCCTACTCCCCTACTCCCCTACTCCCCTACTATCTCACCACCCTCACCACCGTCCGATCCGACAGCAGCGGCAGCAGTCGCGCCATCGTACGAGCCGTGACAGCCACACAGCCTTGCGTCGGCGTGAAGCCGGGGCGCGCCAGATGGAAGAAGATGGCGCTGCCGCGCCCGCGCCGGCGCGGCGACAGGTTCCAGTCGAGCACAAGACAGGCGTCGTAGAGCCGGTCGTCGCGCCGCATGCGTTCGTGGCTGGCGCCATAGGGTATCTTGACGGGCCTGTTGTAGTTGCGATCGTCGGGCACTTCGCACCAGCCCAGATCGGGCCCGATCGGCGTCATCGCCAGACGGGTCCTGCGGCCGCTGGAGAACTGATCTCCCCGGAAATACCCCGACAGTATCCGCATCGCGGCCAGCGGCGTGGCGCCATCGCCTTCGCGCTTGCCGGCCGAGATGCCACCGCGCCCCAACGCACAGGCAAACACCGTTTTCCCGGCCTGCAGCAGGCCCTGGCTTGGATGCCCGGGCCTCGCCCGCACGGTCAGCACACGCAGCCCTTTTCGCAAAATTGCGCCGGCTGCATTGCGATCGTGTTTTTTCTTGTATGATCGTGCCACGGAACAAATCACTGTGAACGGCTGTTGCGCCGGTCAGCTTCCGCATAAACAGGCAGCGGTCAACTGAATTTTCTTTTCAAAACAACGGATTGATCCATGACTTCACGCACCATACTGATCGTCGACGATGACGATGACCTGCGCGGCACACTGGTCGAGCAATTATCCCTTTACGAGGAATTCGACGTGCTTCAGGAATCGACTGCGGCAAAAGGTGTCGCCGCAGCGCGCGGCGGCCTCATCGATCTGCTCATCATGGACGTTGGGCTGCCCGACATGGATGGCCGCGAAGCGGTGAAGATCCTGCGCAAGGGCGGTTACAAGGCGCCCATCATCATGCTGACCGGTCACGACACCGATTCGGATACGATTCTTGGTCTCGAGGCCGGCGCCAACGACTATGTGACGAAGCCGTTCCGCTTCGCCGTGCTGCTGGCGCGCATTCGGGCGCAGCTGCGCCAGCATGAGCAGAGCGAGGACGCCACCTTCTCGGTCGGGCCCTATACTTTCAAGCCCAGCCAGAAACTGCTGCTCGACCCGCGCGGCGGCAAGGTGCGGCTGACGGAGAAGGAAGCCTCGATCATCAAATATCTTTATCGCGCCGACCAGAAGGTGGTGACGCGCGACGTGCTGCTCGAGGAAGTATGGGGCTACAATTCCGGCGTCACCACGCACACGCTGGAAACCCATGTCTACCGGCTCCGCCAGAAGATCGAGCGCGATCCTTCCAATGCGGAAATTCTTGTGACAGAAAGCGGCGGCTACAAGCTGGTTCCTTAAACATTTCATTATCCAACGAGCGGTCGGGCGGGGCCGCTTTCGGGTACGATCCAGTTGGAGGGTGGTTTGGATCGAACTCGCAGAGGAGGAGTCGGACTGTCGGTTCGGGGACATAGCTAGATGGCGCTGGATGACGACATCCGCGTCCTGTCCGCCGTGAGGCTCTTCGAGGGCTTCACGCAGGAACAATTGCGCCTGCTCGCCTTTGGCGCCGAGAACACCAGGCTGATTGCCAACCACAAGCTTTATCGGGAGGACGACGAGGCCGATTCCGCCTATATCGTCGTCAGTGGGCGCATCGTGCTGTACCGGGAGCAAGGTGGTGAACGCATCCCAATTGGCACGGCAGGCCCCGGCACAATCCTGAGCGAACTGGCGTTGATCGCCGACACCAACCGGTTGACCAGCGCCTCGGCCGAGATCGATTCGGAAGTGATGCGGCTCAGCCGCAAGATGTTCCGCCGCATCCTGGAGGAATATCCCGAGATCGCGGTCAAGCTCCACCAGCGCATCTCGGAGGAATTTCAGGCGATGATCCGCCGCATCGAGGAACTGGCGCCGCGCTTCTCTGGCTGAAGGCTGCCCGCCTGCGAAGCTGTTGTGTCGCGGCCAAAGGCGGAAGCGCGGCAGCGCTTTTCAACGACATTGGCCGCGATGAACTGATCGTGGCGCACTGCGGCCGGAGCGGGAATCGCCAAGGTTCGTTCATCCGGACGCCCGGATCCAGGGGCAAGGGTCCGTTGACAGGCATGAGGTGAAATCCTAAAGCACCTCGAAGGCGGCCGGCACAGCAGGCGCCATCACCACCAGGCTCCTGGGGGAGCGAGCCATGCCAGGGCGGTACGAGACGATTATCTTGTATTCCCGCAATGACGCGTTCGGCGACGGATTAATCCGGATTCCGGCTTTGCGCGCCGCCAGAACGGCATTCCCCGATAGTTTCATCGTCTACGGAACCACCCGGTCGTCGTCCCTTGAACATAGCCTCAATCGCCATGCCGGCCATTTGGTCGATGCGATCAATGTGCGGACGCCCCTGGCGCGCCTGATCGCCGGTCACCGCAACGGCAAGGGGCGATTGGCCGTGGTCGATTTCCGCATCTCGGCGCGTTGGCTGCTTCAAGCCTCGGCATCACTGCTCGGCCGCGGCATCGCCTATGAGGCAAACTTTCCGGCTTTCGCCCTTTCCTGGCGCTTGGGCCAAAGGCCTGAAGCACGACCCGGGCACAATGCCTGGCGCTACCACCGCCTCATCGAACGCCTTGCCGGCAAGCGGCTGCCTTTCGATCATCGGCTGGAGCCTGGCCCGGCCGCACGAGCGGCGGCCAGGAGCCTTGCGGACGGCAAGCATGCTCCGTTGATCATTATCGCGGCGCACGGCAGCGCCAGCAAGCGCATGTCGGCGGATCAGGTTGCCGCGATCGCCAACAGCCTGATCACCGGCGGGGCGGACCTTCTCTATGTGAAAACTCCCGGCGATGGTCCCGATATGGCTGAACTGGCTCAGCGCGTACCGAAGCTGCGGCTTGTCGATTCCGCCGCGATCGAGGGTGTCGATATCGGTGACATCTTGCTGGCGCTCGGCGAGTTTGCCGATCTTTACATCGGCGCCGAAGGCGGTACCGCACATCTCATGGCAACCGTGATGACGCCGATGGTTATCCTCAGTGGCGGCGCCAACATGGCCCGTTGGAGGCCGCTTTCGAACTGCGTGGACGTGATCGAATCCCGTCTTGCAAGCCCGACCGGCCTGGTCGCCAATGTGCCTGCGTCGACAATCATCGAAGCGGCGCAACGGATGCTGGCGACGCGCCGCCGCGACCATCCCCATCTGCCGGATCTCGCAGGCCTGTCAGTCCAGCAATTTCGCGATAACGACATGCATGAAGACTTGAAGCGCGCCGTTTGAACTTGAATTCATTTGGCGCGCTTCGAAGCGCGTTGAGATTCAGGTCGGCCATTTGCAGGCCAGCCTCACCTGAACATCGACGCCATGGTACAATGGGTTCGGTGGGACGAAGCGCTGCAACCATGGTGACCACCGGCACAATGCAGGCGGAGTTCTCGGCGGCAGATCTGGCGGCTGTCGTACTTTGGTTCCAGTGGAGTTCCTCTCAGTCCTCAATGAGAATAGCAATGCCAGAGAACAACGCGCTGAACACAAAGCATGGCGGCGAATGGATAATAGCCTGGCGCTTGGTCGTACTGGCGGCGACGGCGATTAATGTTGCGATGCTCTTAGCCGCGCTGTTCATCGCGGAAATTCGTGGCCTGGACGCTTGGATCTTTTATCGAGATCCATCTGCAGCCGCCGAAGTCGGCTTCTATACGGGGTGGATTTCGTCCCTGGGTGCTTCGCTATGGATCGGCACCGGCGCTGCGACCCTGTTTGCTGGCCTGCTCACGCATCGATGGGATTGCACGTTTCTCGGCGGCCTTACCCTGTTCTTGGGCCTCGATGACCTGTTGTTGATCCATGAGGACGTGCTGCCCATTGTAGGGATACCGGAGATCGTTCCGATGATTGTCTACGCCGCCGCCGGGTTGTTCTGGTTCTTTCGGCTGCGACGAAAGACATTCGACGGCACGATCGTCTTTGTGGCCGCAGGCTTCCTGCTCGCGATGTCAGCATCGATTGACCAGCTCGGAGAGCTGTTTCCTACCCCTGGCTCTGCGGCCGCCATCGCCGAAGACGTCGTCAAAGAGCTTGGCATCTTCCTTTGGGCGGCAGGTGCCGTTGGGTACGCGGCGATGGTGACACGATTGGGCCGTCCGTGGGTGGATCCAGCCGACTCCACCTCTACCGACTGACTGCCGCAGGCCCCGCATCTTCGAGCAGGCTAGTCCAAATCGAACCGCGCGATCACAGGCACATGGTCCGACGGGCGCTTCCAGCCGCGCGCCGGACGCAGGATTTCGTAGCCGGAAAAGCTGGGCACCAGGTTTGGCGACGACCAGACGTGGTCGAGACGGCGGCCGCGATTGGACAGCTCCCAATCCTGCGCGCGATAGCTCCACCAGGTGTAGAGCTTCTGCTCATGCGGCACGTTGAGCCGCATCAGGTCGACCCAGTTGCCGGCGCGACGCATCGCCTCGAAATTTTCCGTCTCGACCGGCGTGTGGCTGACCACGTTGAGCAATTGCTTGTGCGACCAGACGTCATGTTCGAGCGGGGCGATATTGAGGTCGCCGACCAGCACCGAGCCGGACACCTCGTCATGTTCTGCCCGGATGGCATTCATCTCGGCGACGAAGTCGAGCTTGTGCTTGAACTTCCTGTTGATGACGGGATCCGGTTCGTCGCCGCCCGCCGGAACGTAGAAATTGTGGAGCAGGATCGCCTTGCCGCCGGCCCGCACCGTGACCGAGAGGTGCCGGCTGTCCTCTATCTCGCAAAAGCGTCGCTTTTCGACCACTTCGATCGGCCGCCGCGCCACCGTCGCGACGCCGTGGTAGCCCTTCTGGCCATGGAAAGCGATGTGCTCATAGCCGAGCTTGCGGAAAGCCTTTTCGGGAAACAGTTCGTCGGGAACCTTGGTTTCCTGCAGGCACAGCACGTCGGGCGCATGCTCGACGAGCAGGCGCTCGACGATCGGCATGCGCAGGCGAACGGAGTTGATGTTCCAGGTGGCGACGGAAAAGGGCATTGGCAATCCAGGACAGCGTGCAGCCGGCCAGAACCGATGGGTTCCGGCGGGGAAGACGCCTTTTGACGGAGTCAGTCCGGGAAATTGCCAGCCGCGGGCCGCAAAGACAAGCCGGGCAACGCCCGACGAGGCGCGGCCCGGTGCTTTCCACAGCTATAACAACTGGGTTAGCGCGCCTTGTTGGTGTTGAGCTCGCGGTTCGCCGTGTAGTCGATGGCGAAAGTATCCGGCGCGAAGCTGACGCCTTCCTTGGTGTTGAAGATCATCACCGTCGTATCCTTGCCCTGCGCGTCGGTGATCGTCCACTGCCGCAAGTCGAAGGTTTTCGGATCGAACATCATGGTGATCTTCGAATTGCCGAACACCGATTTGTCGGCGAGCTGGATGGTGGTGAGGTCATCCTCCTGCTTGACGCTTTTGACGCGGTCGCCGGAGAGGTCGATCCTGGTGTCGAGCAGCAGCTTCAGAGGCGTCTTCGACAACGGATAGAGATCGGACGTGTTGAGCCTCTTGTTCAGGATGACCACCGACTGGCCGTCTGAAATCACCCGGAAGTTTGAAGAGCCGTCATAGTTGAAGCGGATCTTGCCTGGTCGTTCGAGGAAGAACTTGCCGCCGGTCTGCTCGCCCTTGGGGCCGAACTGCACGAATTCGCCGCTCATCGATTTGACCGAGGAAAAGTGGTCGGCGATCTTCTGTGCCGCGGCCGGCACGGCCGCCTGCGCCGAGGCCAGCACCTGGAAGCCGGGCACCGCGTTGAAGGCTGCCGCCCCCGCAAACGCCAGGCCGAGGCCCAGCAACTGACGCCGGGAGGGAGCAAATGTGCTGAGCGCTGAAAGATCGTTTTTCATGTCGGTCACTCTCATCCAATTCCTGAGTTGTTGTGCTTGGACCCCCAGTTAGGCTGAAATTTGGCGGGTCAGGCGTCCCTTGGTCGCTTCAACGCCTTGAAAGGTTCAAGGTTGCCGGACCGGGATGTCACAAGGGTCAGGCTTTCCAGTCAGAACTTGTCCTCTTCGGTCGGCACCAGGATCTCGCGCTTGCCGGCATGGTTGGCCGGGCCGACGATACCTTCCTTCTCCATCTTCTCGATGATCGAAGCGGCGCGGTTGTAGCCGATGCCCAGCCGGCGCTGGATATAGCTGGTCGAGGCCTTGCCGTCGCGCAGCACCACGGAGACCGCCTGGTCGTAAGGATCGTCGGAATCCTCGAAATTGCTGTTGCCGCCACCGCCGCCGGAACCACCCTTGCCCGACGGCTCGTCGTCGTCCTCGCTATCATCCTCGGTGATGGCGTCGAGATATTCCGGCACGCCCTGCAGCTTCAGATGCGCAACGATCTTCTCGACCTCTTCATCGGCGACGAACGGGCCGTGGACGCGCTGGATGCGGCCGCCGCCGGCCATGTAGAGCATATCGCCCATGCCAAGCAGCTGCTCGGCGCCCTGCTCGCCCAGAATGGTGCGGCTGTCGATCTTCGACGTCACCTGGAAGGAGATGCGGGTTGGGAAATTGGCCTTGATGGTGCCTGTGATGACGTCGACCGACGGCCGCTGCGTCGCCATGATGACATGGATGCCGGCGGCGCGCGCCATTTGCGCCAGACGCTGCACGGCACCTTCGATGTCCTTGCCGGCGACCATCATCAGGTCGGCCATCTCGTCGATGATGACGACGATATAGGGCATCGGCTCGAGATCGAGGTTCTCGGTCTCGTAGATCGCCTCGCCGGTCTGACGGTCGAAGCCGGTCTGCACGGTGCGCGAGATTTTCTCGCCCTTCTTGTCCGCCTGGCTGACGCGGGCATTGAAGCCGTCGATATTGCGCACGCCGACCTTAGACATCTTGCGGTAGCGGTCCTCCATCTCGCGCACGGTCCATTTCAGCGCCACCACGGCCTTCTTCGGATCGGTGACGACGGGCGTGAGCAGATGTGGGATGCCGTCATAGACCGAGAGTTCCAGCATTTTCGGATCGATCATGATCAGCCGGCAGTCCTGCGGCGTCAGCCGGTAGAGCAGCGACAGGATCATGGTGTTGATGGCGACCGATTTGCCCGAGCCGGTGGTGCCGGCGACAAGCACGTGCGGCATCTTGGCGATGTCGACGATGACCGCCTCGCCATTGATGGTTTTGCCCAGTGCCAGCGCGAGCTTGGCCTTCGTGGTCTCGAAGTCGCGGCTGGCCAGGATCTCCCTGAGATAGACGGTCTCGCGCTTGGCGTTCGGCAGTTCGATGCCGATGGCGTTGCGGCCTGGCACAACGGCGACGCGGCAGGCGATGGCGCTCATCGAGCGGGCGATGTCGTCGGACAGGCCGATGACCCGCGACGATTTGATGCCGGGCGCCGGTTCGAGCTCATAGAGCGTGACCACCGGACCCGGACGGACGGCGATGATCTCGCCCTTGACGCCGAAATCCTCCAAGACGCCTTCGAGCAGGCGCGCATTCTGTTCCAGCGCGTCCTTGGACAGGCTGGCGTCGCGCACCACGTTCTTTGGCTCGGACAGGAAATGCAGCGACGGCATTTCGAACTTTTCCGAGCCGATCAGCGATGTCTGCGCCTCGCGCTGCACGCGGGCGCCTGGAGCCGGACGCGGCGCCGGCGCCTCGACACGGGTGGCGGCATCGGAGCGGAACGGCTGCACCTTGGCGGCCGGCGCGCCGCGGCGTTGCACGACAGGCTCATCGTCGAAATCGGCATCCTCGCCCGCATTGTCGAAGCGGTCGTCGAAGATATCGGCATCGTCGGGGTCGAGCGAGGCGCTGCGGTCATTGACCATGGCGGCGAAGAATTCCGGCTCGACGCGGGCGCGGCCATCCTGGCTCATCCGCTGCTCGGCGAACTCGGCCGATTCGACCCGTTCGGCGGCGCGCCGCCAGGCGGTGGAGCGCTGCTCCATTTCCGGCTCGTACTCGTCCCGCTCCTGCCTGCGGCGCACGGCGCGGCGGTGCATCCACGCGCGCAGCGACAGCCACCAATGGGTGATGGCGCCAAGCGCCAGGATGCCCTCGTCGCCTTCGTCCTCATCATTGTCGAACAACAGGTCGTCCTCGCGCGGATCGGCAGCGGGCTCGTCCTCCATGACGGCGAAGCCGTTCTTGCGACCGATCAGCGCCGAGCCATGGGCGAAGAGCCACAGCGCGGGCGCCGACAGCAGGATGGCGATGATGCTGGCGATCAGCCCGGTCGGATAGCCGCCGATGACGACGCCGGGGATCTTCAGCACCATGTCGCCGAACACGCCGCCGAGGCCTGTGGGCAGCGGCCAGGTCTTGGGCGGCACGACGCAGCCGACCATCGCCGCGGCCAACAGCGCGAAGCCGAACCAGGACAGCCCGCGCTTGGGCAGCCTGTCGACGCCGCGCGCGGAAAACAGCAGGAATCCCCAGATGACCGTCGGAACCAGGGCGGCGACGGCGGCGAGGCCGAAGAACTGCATGGCGAGGTCGGAGAACACGGCACCCGCATAGCCCATGGCATTGGTGACGGTGTTGTTCGTCGCGTGGGAGAAACTCGGATCGGCGACATTCCAGGTGGCAAGGCTGGCAACGCCAAAGGCGGCCAGCGCGAACAGGCCGACGCCGACCAGCCGCCCGACCTGACGCCGCGCGAACGCCTGGATGCCGTGCCCCGTATCGGCCAGCGCGAGCGGTGCTGAAGCCCCTGAACGCATGCTCTTCCCCGTCTGTCATGGTCTCGCCGGGTGCGTGGCGCACTCCGGCAGATTCGGGCCTCAGACTATCGGTGGGAAGGTTAAGGCCGCATTAACTATAAGAGGTTGAGACGCTCAAACCTCATTACCCCCGGTTGAGCCGTATGAAGCAATGACGGACGAGGGAGCTTCCATCGAACGAAACAATGGCGGGCTGCCGGCCCGCCATTGTCGTCTGGAACAAAGATCGGGCCTCGGCCCGATCGCGGTAAATCAGTTGGCGCCGCCGAGCGCCTGCACATTGGCGCAGAATTCCGCATACGGCTTGCTCATCGCCGCATCCTGGCATTCCTTCTTCATCGCTTCCTGCTTTTCCATCGGCATGGCCATGAAAGCTGTCTTGAAATCCGCCATCGGCTTCATGGTTTTCATGCCGGAATCCGTGAAGAACGGCGCCATGTTGTCGGGCTCATCCAGAGCACCGGCGAACGCCACGCCGCCGATCATGGAAAGAGCGAGCGCTCCCAGACAGATGTTCTTGAGGTTCATGAGATGGTTTCCTTCCCTGTTGTTTGGCACGAGCGTCAGAACGACGATCGTCCCCCCAGTTCGGAACCAGAGCGGTCGTTGTTTCCTCAAAAAACCTGATCACACGAACGTGATTGCGCCAAGACGGGCATTGCCGGAACGGCTTGCCAAAAAAAGAGGCCCGGATGCGATCCGGGCCTCAATGCGTGAACTCCTTTCGGGAGCGTCACGACGGGATTTTTTCAAAGCAATTCCGGGAGAACCGTGCAGCGTTTCCGTTCGGGATTGCGAGGAGATAAGGGGCCGGCGGGAGGAGGGTTCCGCCGGCCCCGAGGCTAAGCTGGCCTTACGGCACCACTTCGCCATGCTGGGAGATGTCGAGGCCTTCGACCTCTTCCTGGGTCGTCGGACGCAGGCCGACCAGCGCCTTGACGATGTAGAGGAGCACGAAGGTGGCAATGCCCGTCCACACGATGGTGACGGCAACGCCGTAGATCTGCTTGCCGAGCGAAGCACCTGCGCCGAGGCTGTTGATCGCCGGGTCGGCGAGCACGCCGGTGAGCAGAGCGCCGATCACACCGCCGACGCCATGCACGCCGAAGGCATCGAGCGAGTCGTCATAGCCGAACATGTGCTTGACCTTGACCGCCGAGAGGTAGCAGACGACGCCCGCCACGATGCCGACGATGAAGGCACCGGTCGGGTTGACGAAGCCGGAAGCGGGCGTCACCGCCACCAGGCCGGCAACCGCACCCGAGATGATGCCGAGCACGGAAGGCTTCTTGGCGACGATCCATTCGGCGAACATCCAGGCCAGTGCCGCCGCGGCGGTGGCAACCTGGGTGTTGAGCATGGCGGCGCCAGCAAGACCGTCGGCTGCCAGTTCCGAACCGGCGTTGAAGCCGAACCAGCCGACCCACAGCAGCGAAGCGCCGATCACCGAATAGACCAGGTTATGCGGCGCCATGTTGGTGGTGCCGTAGCCTTCGCGCTTGCCGAGAACCAGCGCACAGACCAGACCGGCGACACCGGCGTTGATGTGAACGACCGTACCGCCGGCAAAGTCGAGCACGCCCGCCGATCCGAGGAAGCCACCACCCCAGACCCAATGCGCGATCGGCACGTAGACGACCAGCAGCCACAATGCCGTGAAGATCAGCAGCGCCGAGAACTTCATGCGTTCGGCGAAGGCGCCGGCAATGAGCGCCGGCGTGATGATGGCAAACGTCATCTGGAACATCGAGAACACGAATTCAGGAATGTTGGCGACGCCCGGAAGCCATAGCGAGGCCGTGGTGATGCCGTGATGGAAGAACTTGGAGGTGCCGCCGAGATAGGCGTTCATGCCGCCGCCATCGGAGAAGGCCAGCGAATAGCCGAACATGAACCACAGCACCGTCACCAGACAGGTGATGGCGAAGCTCTGCATGACGGTGGCAAGCACGTTCTTCTTGCGCACCATGCCGCCGTAGAACAGCGCCAGGCCCGGAATGGTCATCATCAGCACCAGCGCCGTCGAGGTCAGCATCCAGGCGGTGTTGCCGGTGTCGAGCACCGGGGTCGGGGCAGCAGCTGGCGCTGCAGCGGCCGCGGCCGGTGCCGCTTCCTGCGCGAATGCGGCGACCGTGCCCAATGCTCCGAGCGCGAACGAGCCGAGCAGCGCGGAGCGCGCCGCTGACTTCAAGGTGGAAGGAATATTCATTGAACTCTCCATTGGAATACGTGATCGCCGCTCAGAGCGCGTCGGTGTCTGTTTCGCCGGTGCGGATGCGCACCGCCTGATCGATGCCGAAAACGAAGATCTTGCCGTCGCCGATCTGGCCGGTCTTGGCGGCGGAGGTGATGGCTTCGACAGCCTTGTCCACCATGTCGGAACTGACGGCGACTTCGATCTTGATCTTCGGCAGGAAGCTGACCGCGTATTCCGCCCCGCGATAGATCTCCGTATGCCCTTTCTGACGCCCGTAGCCTTTGACTTCGGTGACGGTCAGGCCTTGGATGCCGACGGCGGTAAGCGCTTCGCGTACCTCGTCGAGCTTGAACGGCTTGATGATTGCCATCACAATTTTCATAAGGTTTCACCCTTCGCTGTTGCGGTCCCCCGCGTTTGCACACCTTCACCGATCCTAAAAAGCCGGAGAGTGCCCACGAGGATTCAAGCTCCGTGCCAAGTGCCGAAGCAGTGTGTTAACCCATTGTAAACAAAGAGATTGAGGAGCGTTCCGACGCAACCTGTTGATAGCTGCGGCGATGCATCTGCTTAAAAATTGGGCATTTTTTGAAAAATGCCTACTCTGCAGGCGATCGCTTCAGCCGGATCAGCCCTTCCTGCGCAACCGAGGCGATCAGCGTGCCGTCGCGGGCAAACAGCGACCCGCGTGTAAAGCCGCGCGACCCCTGTGTCGACGGGCTGTCCTGCGTGTAGAGCATCCAGTCGTCGAGCGCATGACTGCGATGGAACCACATGGCGTGGTCGAGGCTCGCCGCCTGGATATCGCGGTCGAAAATGGCGCGGCCATGCGCGAAGGTCGATGTGTCGAGCAGCGTCATGTCGGAAAGATAGGCGAGCACCGCCGCCTGGATGGCGCGGTCCGCCGGTACCGGACCGGTGGTGCGGATCCAGATGTTCTGCTTTGGCTCCAGTTTTTCGCGGCTGGTGTAATGCTTGAGCATCACCGGCTTCATTTCGATCGGCCGGTCGCGCTCCCAGTAGCGTTTGATGCCATCGGGCACCGCCTCGCCGAATTTGCCCAGCAATTCGCGTTGCGACAGCAATGTGTCCGGCCCCGGAACGTCCTGCGGCATCGGCACCTGGTGCTCCAGGCCGACCTCATCCTGCTGGAACGAAGCTTCGAGCGAAAAGATCGCCTGGCCGTGCTGGACCGCCACCACGCGCCGCGTGGTGAAGGAGCCGCCGTCGCGAATACGGTCGACCTCGTAGACGATCGGCACCTTGGTGTCGCCAGGCCGCATGAAATAGCCGTGCAGCGAATGCACGTACCGATCGGGATCCACTGTCCGCTGCGCCGCCACCAGCGCCTGGGCGATGGTCTGGCCGCCGAACACGCGCTGCCAGTCGAGCAGCGGGCTGCGACCACGATACAGATTGTGTTCCAGCTTCTCGAGGTCGAGAATGCCGAGAAGCTCGTCCATGGCTGCCGTCATATTTCGCGCCCTCGCCGCAGAAGTGTTATGGCGGTTTCCGACAGGACGGACAGGCAGTCAAGGGCGCAAGACCCGGCCGGCGCGCAGGAGCGAAGATGATGGAACGCAAGGCGGACACGAAAACCGGGGCAAACGTGAAAACAAGATCTGGGCTCGATGTCCTGGTCGCCGGCGCCGGCTATGTCGGCCTGGCCGCCGCCGTGTCGCTGAAGCAGGCGCGACCGGGTCTCGCCGTCGCTCTCGTCGATGCCGCACCTGCCGGCGCCTGGCAAAGGGATGGCCGCGCCTCGGCCATTGCCGCCGCCGCCTGCCGCATGCTCGACCAGCTCGGCGTGTGGGCCGAGATCGCACCGCAGGCGCAAGCGATCACCGAGATGATCATCACGGATTCGCGCACCGCCGATCCGGTGCGTCCGGTGTTCCTGACCTTCGACGGCGAAGTGGCGCCGGGCGAGCCTTTTGCGCATATGGTCGCCAACAGGGTGCTGAACGGCGCCTTGCGGGCCAGCGCCGAAAAGCTCGGCATCGACATCATCGAAGGCGTCGCCGTGCAGGGTTTCGAAACCAACGGCGCCGGTATCACCGTGCATCTTGCCGACGGCGCGACGCTGAAGGCCCGGCTGCTGGTCGCCGCCGACGGCGTCAACTCGAAGCTGCGCGACATGGCCGGCATCAAGACGGTGAAGTGGGAATATGGCCAGTCCGGCATCGTCTGCACCGTGGCGCATGAACGCCCGCACAACGGTCGCGCTGAAGAGCATTTCCTGCCGGCCGGCCCCTTCGCCACATTGCCGCTCAAGCCCGGTGAGGACGGCACCAACCGTTCGTCGATCGTCTGGGTCGAACGTACGCCCGATGCCGAGAAGCTGGTGGCCGGTGACGATCTCCTCTTCGAACACGAGCTGGAGCAGCGTTTTGGCCTGAAGCTTGGCGAGATCCGCGTTGCCGATAAGCCGCGCGCCTGGCCGCTCGGCTTGACCATTGCGCGTGCCTTCGTCGCACCCCGCATCGCGCTCGCCGGCGATGCCGCCCACGGCATCCACCCGATCGCCGGCCAGGGCCTCAATCTCGGCTTCAAGGATGTCGCAGCCCTTGCCGAGGTGATCGTCGAGGCCGACCGGCTCGGCCAGGACATCGGCGCGCTCGACGTCCTCGAACGCTACCAGCAGTGGCGCCGCTTCGACACGGTGCAGATGGGCATCACCACGGACGCGCTGAACCGGCTGTTTTCCAACGATATCGGCCCGCTGCGAACCGCCCGCGACATCGGCCTCGGCCTCGTCGAACGCATGCCGCGCCTGAAGGATTTTTTTATCCGGCAGGCGTCGGGACTGTCCGCCAGCACGCCGCGATTGTTGAAGGGCGAGGCGATCTGAGCGCTGTCGCTCAGTTGACCTCGAAACCCAGCTTCTGCCGCAGCCGCAATATCCTCTGGTCGGATATTTCGATGCGTTTCTCGCCGCCCTGGGCGGCGCGGTTGACCATCTGCAGCAGATCGTTTCGCTCGGCGACATCGAGACGTTCGCGCAGGAACGGCGCCAGTCTGTCGATGACAACGGTGGTGTCGTCGACTTGCGCCGCCGCCCATTTGGCATAGATCACCGCCTCGTCGGTCTTCTTCTTGTCGGCGATCTCGGAAATCACCGCGCGGATGACAGCCTCGCGCTGCGGCAGGATGGGCCCATCCTCGGAGACGATTGATGTGATCAGCGTAGCCGCCGCGACGACCGGGTCATCGATCGCCGTCAGCGGCGACAGCGCCGCCTGCTTGCGCAGCTTCTTGCGACGAATATTGCCCTGCACGCGCCCGACGACGTCCGCAACCTCGCGAGCCGCGTCGTTCATCGCCTTCATCCGGTACCACCAGAACGCCGCCGCGCCCATCACGCCAAGGATAGCAATCAGGAAAGGCATGTCGAAATCCCCAAGAACCCCGGCGACGATAGGAGAACTCTCGCCTTGCTTCAACACGCAAAAGTTGCGCACGAAATGAACCAGGACGATCGTTCAGTCGAACGCCTTGGTTTCCACGTGGCTGTAGCACATGGCGGAGGCTATGACCCCGGCACATCGTAGATCGCCCGCACCTCGATGGTGCCGATTTCGGCCAGCGGGATCTCGCCGGCGATCTCCAGCGCCTGGTCGAGATTATCGGCCTCGATCATGACGAAGCCGAGCAACTGCTCCTTGGTTTCGGCGAACGGGCCGTCGGTGATCAGTCGCTTGCCCTGGCGTCGCCGCACCGTCTTCGACGTCTTCACCGATTGCAGCGCCTGCGCGACGATCAGCATCCCACGCTGATCCAAGGACCGGTCGTGAGCCATCGAATCGGCATCGAGCTTGGCCAGACGCTCCGGCGTCATGGCATGAAGGTCGTTTTCCTCGCCATAGACCAGACAGACATATTTCATTTCCAGCTCCCTTGCTGTGACGAACCATAGGCGATCACGGTATCGGTTGAGTCCTTGCCGGCAGCGACATGGTCGAGAAGGCTGACCGCAATGCCGATGATGGCAATTGCCGCAAGCAACCGGCCGAAGCCGGAGGGCGGCACCTGCAGCGGGTCGCTTTCCCCGAGATCAGCCCTTCGGCCGGTGCTTGTCCAATGGGCAGAAAACAGATTGTTCATGTGAGCCTCCATCGGCCACGAGAAATCCGTGGCCGCCCGCAGGACGGTCGGGGCCGATGCAAGTCGACATTTTTGCACGCACATTTTTTAAAAAAGATTCGATGAGACCTGCCGGCGCCGCATGCGCGCGCAAAACAGCGCGGTGGCCTTCCCCCGCGCCCGCGCTATAGTTGGGAGGAACGCCGCCTGGCCGGCGCCACCGCTGCAATAAGGAGAAATTAATGGACCGCACCGCAAACGCCGTCTGGAAAGGCAATCTGAAAGAGGGCACGGGCACGCTCGACACCCAGAGCGGAACCCTGAAGGGCACGCCCTATTCGTTCAAGGCGCGCTTCGAGGACGAGAGCGGCAAATCCGGCACCAACCCGGAAGAACTGATCGCCGCCGCGCACGCCGGCTGCTTTGCCATGCAGTTCTCGCACTTCCTGGCCGAGAACGGCACGCCTGCCACCGAACTCGACGCCAAGGCGGTGGTGACGCTGGTTCCCGGCACGGGGATCACCGGCAGCGCCCTCACCGTGGTCGGCAAGGTCCCGGGCATCGACGCGGCGAAATTCAAGGAATTGGCCGAAAAGGCCAAGGCCGGCTGCCCGGTCTCGAAGGCGCTCGGCGCCATAAACGTGTCGCTCGACGCCAAGCTCGGCTGAGAACGCTGCATGCGGTGTGAGACCCGGCGCGAACGCTCAGGCGCGCGCCGGGGACCTATGCTCCCAGCGCGTCCAGCCGGGCACGCAGTGCGGCGACTTCCTGCTCCAACGCCTCCAACCGCGCCTCCAGGTCGGAAGCAGGCAGGACCGATGCACTTCGCTGCGCCGAAAGGACGGTAACGTCTACCGGGCCGCTCAGCAGATGCACGTAGCGGTCCTCGCGCTGGCCCGGTCCGCGCGGGATTTCCTGGATGAGTGGCGGCCGACGTCCAATCAGCATGTCGAGTTCGGCGCGCAGATATTCGATCGACGAAAACCGCGCCATGCGCTCCGTGCGCGCCGACAATTCATGGGCCGTCTGCGGCCCGCGCAGCAACAGCAAGCCGATCAAAGCGGTCTGCGGCGTGGTCAGCGAGAAGCGCTGCGCCATCTGGTGCTCGTAGCGCTCGACACGCGAGCCGAACATCTGCCGCACCAGTCCCTTTTGTTCGAGCAGCTTCAGCCCCCGGTGCACCTCGGTCTGCTCCAGCGCCATCACCGGCTCGCGCGCCGTCTTCTGGTTGGCGGCGGCCAGTGCCGCGTTGAGCGTCAGCGGATAGACATCCGGCGTCAGCTCCTTCTTCTCGATCAGGCAGCCGAGGATGCGGGCTTCGATGGGAGAGAGGATGGGAAGGTCATCGCTCATTGGCTTATCCTTTGATCCTGGAGGGACAGCACCCCCCTCTGTCCTGCCGGACATCTCCCCCGCAAGGGGGGAGATCGGCAGCTTCAGCGCTGTTCATCCATTCTTGCAACGTTGGAGACTAGCGAAAGTCGAGATGACGGCCAATCTCCCCCCTTGCGGGGGAGATGTCCGGCAGGACAGAGGGGGTGTGAAGGATCGCGACGGACGCAGTTTGCAACAACCTCCGCCTAAACCCTTCTCTCCACCATCATCTTCTTGATCTCGGCGATCGCCTTGGCCGGGTTGAGGCCTTTCGGGCAGGTCTGCGCGCAGTTCATGATGGTGTGGCAGCGATAGAGCCGGAACGGGTCTTCGAGGTTGTCGAGCCGCTCACCGGTGGCCTCGTCGCGGCTATCGATCAGCCACCGATAGGCCTGCAGAAGCGTTGCCGGGCCGAGATAGCGGTCGCCGTTCCACCAATAGCTCGGGCACGAGGTCGAGCAGCAGGCGCACAATATGCATTCGTAGAGCCCGTCGAGCTTCTCGCGATCCTCATGGCTTTGCAGCCATTCCTTGGCCGGCTCCGGCGACACCGTCTTCAGCCAGGGCTGGATCGAGGCATGCTGGGCATAGAAATTGGTGAGGTCGGGCACCAGGTCCTTGACCACCTGCATATGCGGCAGCGGGTAGACTTTCACCGCGCCGGAAATGTCGTCGCAGCCCTTGGTGCAGGCCAGCGTGTTGGAACCGTCGATGTTCATGGCGCAGGAGCCGCAAATGCCTTCGCGGCAGGAACGCCGCAAGGTCAGCGTCGGGTCGATCTTGTTCTTGATCCACAGCAGCGCGTCGAGCACCATTGGACCGCAATCGTCCATGTCGACGAAATAGGTGTCGATGCGCGGGTTCTCGTCATCGTCCGGCGACCAGCGGTAGATGCGGTATTCCCGCAGATTGGTGGCGCCCTCCGGCTTCGGCCAGGTCTTCCCCGGCTTGATCTGCGAATTCTTGGGGAGCGTGAGTTCAACCATCTTCGATCCTCAATACACTCTGGCCTTCGGCGCGATCTTGGCGAGGCTGATGCCGCCGTCCTTTTCCGCCAGCTGCGGCTCGGTGTGCACCGGCCGATAGGAGAGCGTCACCTTGCCGTCTTCGCTCAGCCTGGCCAACGTATGCTTGCGCCAGACCGCGTCGTCGCGCGCCGAAAAGTCCTCGCGTGCGTGCGCGCCACGGCTCTCCTTGCGCGCCTCGGCGCTGTAGACCGTGGTGATGGCATTGGCCATCAGGTTTTCCAGCTCCAGCGTCTCGACCAGATCGGAGTTCCAGATCATCGAGCGGTCGGACACTTTGATGTCCTTCAACTCGCCCCAGATCTGCGAAATGCGCTTGCAGCCGTTTTCGAGCGACTCCTGCGTGCGGAATACGGCCGCGTCTTCCTGCATCGCCTTCTGCATCTTTTCACGCAAGCTGGCCGTCGGCGTCGAGCCATTGGCGTGGCGCAGCCGGTCGAAGCGGTCCATGATCTTCTCGACCGAGGCTTCGTTGGGTGAAGGGATCGCCGACTTGCGGTCGATGACCTGGCCGGCGCGGATCGCGGCCGCGCGGCCGAACACCACAAGATCGATCAGCGAATTCGAACCGAGCCGATTGGCGCCATGCACGGAGGCGCAGCCGGCTTCGCCGACAGCCATCAGGCCGGGCGACACCTGGTCTGGATTGAGCGCCGTCGGATTGAGCACCTCGCCCCAGTAGTTGGTCGGCACGCCGCCCATATTGTAGTGGACCGTGGGCAGCACCGGGATCGGCTCCTTGGTCAGGTCGACACCGGCAAAGATCTTGGCCGATTCCGAAATGCCCGGCAGCCGCTCATGCAGGACAGCGGGATCGAGATGGTCGAGATGCAGGAAGATGTGGTCCTTGTTCTTGCCGACGCCGCGGCCCTCGCGGATTTCCAGCGTCATGCAGCGCGAGACGACGTCGCGCGAGGCGAGGTCCTTGGCTGACGGCGCATAGCGCTCCATGAAGCGCTCGCCCTCGGAATTGACGAGATAGCCGCCTTCGCCGCGCGCGCCCTCGGTGATCAGGCAGCCGGCGCCATAGATGCCGGTCGGGTGGAATTGCACGAACTCCATGTCCTGCAGCGGAAAGCCGGCACGCGCGGCCATGCCGCCGCCGTCGCCGGTACAGGTGTGCGCCGAGGTGGCCGAGAAATAGGTGCGGCCATAGCCGCCGGTCGCCAGCACCACCATCTTGGCCGAGAAGCGGTGGATGGTCCCGTCATCCAGGTTCCAGGCGACGACACCGGTGCAGGTGCCGTCCGGCTCCATGATCAGGTCGAGCGCGAAATACTCGATGAAGAACTGCGCGTTGTTTTTCAGCGACTGGCCGTAGAGCGTGTGCAGGATGGCGTGGCCGGTGCGGTCGGCGGCGGCGCAGGTGCGCTGCACCGGCGGGCCTTCGCCGTAGTTCATCATGTGGCCGCCAAACGGCCGCTGGTAGATCTTGCCCTCTTCGGTGCGCGAAAACGGCACGCCGTAATGTTCGAGCTCGTAGACCGCAGCCGGCGCTTCGCGCACCAGATATTCCATGGCGTCGACATCGCCCAACCAGTCCGAGCCCTTGACGGTGTCGTACATGTGCCACTGCCAGGAATCGGGACCCATGTTGGACAGCGAGGCGGCAATGCCGCCTTGCGCCGCCACCGTGTGCGAGCGGGTCGGGAACACCTTGCTGATGCAGGCGGTGCGCAGGCCCTGTTCGGCCATGCCGAGCGTGGCGCGCAGGCCGGCGCCGCCGGCGCCAACGACCACCACGTCAAACTTGTGGTCGACATAAGTGTAGCCAGCGCTGTTGGCTTGTGTCGCGTCCTTGGCCAACTCAGCCTCCGAATGTCAGCTTGAGCAGGGCGAAGATCGAGGCGACGCCGACCGCTATGGGAAAAAATGTATTGAGCGCGATCAGCGCCAGCTTCATGCCTTCGCCATGCACGTAATCCTCGATGATCACCTGCATGCCGATCCGCATATGGATGAGCCCGGAGATGAGCACCAGGGCCATCACCAGCGCCACGAACGGGTTGGCAAGAGCTGCCCGCACATGTGCGTAGTCGGCGCCGTTGAGCGCGATCAGGAAGCCGACGAAGAACAGGATCAGCGGGATGTTGGCGATCGCGGTGAGGCGTTGGCGCCAGAAATGCCCGGTGCCTTCGCGGGCGGAGCCGAGGCCGCGGACCCTCGCCAGCGGCGTGCGCATGTCGGTGTTTTTGCCGCTCATGGTCAGGCTCCCCGCGCTATGGTGCCGGCGATCCAGATCAGCAGCGTGAGCAGGATCGAGCCGGCCAGCGTCGCCCAGGCGATCTTCGAGGCCGTATGCTTCTCCAGGCCCGCGCCGGTGTCCCAGACCAGATGGCGCACGCCACCCAGCATATGGTGCATCAGCGCCCAGGTGTAGCCGAACAGGATGAATCGGCCGAGCCAGGTGCCGAAGGCCCAGTTGGCCCAATCGAAGGTCGCCTGCGAGGAAGCCGCCGCCATCAGCCACAGGGCGACCAGCAGCGTGCCGAAATACAGCGCACCACCGGTGATGCGGTGAATGATCGACATCGTCATGGTGATCGGCGGCCGGTACACGGTGAGGTGCGGCGAAATCGGCCGTTCACGTCTGACAAATTCGCGGGTGGCTGGTGATTTGCTCATGGCTCCCCCAGTTCGGCGTCTCTCTGGAGCCTCAGGTGGAAATGCGGCATTGCCGCTTCCGGTTGCGACTTCGGACAGCCGGTTTCTAATGCTCTTTTTGCACCGCGTCAAAGCCAGAAAACTGTTTCGAAAACGTAATTTAGTCTGACTAAAAGGCGGGCTTTGGCTTCAATCGATTAGGCCGGAAGGCCCGAAGCCGGCTCGATATCGCTGCAGTGCAACATGTCTGGCCCCAGGGCCCAGCGGCATTGAGATCAGCGCTAGCGTTTGCAGGTCCGCGGCGTCGACCCCTTCTTCATCACCAGCGCCTCGCGTCCGTCGATCACGATTGCGTCATGCGTGGCCGCCTGGTAGCGGCTGCTCTGGTTGGCAGGCGATGCCGCAAACTCCTCGGTCGCGCCGTCGGACCCGACCACACGCAACGACGTCCCTAGATTTTGGATGGAAATCACACCGTTGTTGCCGCATCTGTAGGTGGCCGTGCCTATGCCGGATCGCGGCGCAGTAAGGTCGGTAATGATCTTGGTTGCAGCTGTCGGAGGCGCCGCGGCTGTGACGGACTGCTGAGCCGACGCAGGTGAGACGACGACGGTATTGACCGCCTTCGGCGCGCTGTCCTGCGGCACACAGGCTGCAACGATAACGAGCAACGGGAAAACGGACGCCCAATTCGGCCGGCGTAGCGACATATGCTGTCCTCCCGCGCGGCAAACCAGCCGCGATGCTTTGCCAAGATCAAGGTCATCCCGACGCCGAGACGGACACCGGCGCGATGGTGCGGCCAAGAATGGCCGAATGATGGCCACCGGGTTTTCCATCCAGTCGGATATTAACGGATATTAACCATGTTTACGGAGACATCGCCGCCAAACGCGCCAGCCTCTTAACAAAGGTTAAGAAAACGTTAATTTCTGATTCGAGGAGGCTTTCCCTCAAGATACGGAGGACGCCATGCGTTCGAATTCAGGCAGATCGCGCCTCGCGGCGCTCATCGTGGCGGCCTCGGTCGTCGGCATTGCAGCGCCGGCGCTTGCCGGCGCGCGGCATCAGGATCGCGTCTACGCCGATTCCTTCGGCAACCTCGTCGTCGACAGCGCCGCCGGCTACAAGCGCATCATCGTCGGCCAAGGCAGGCTGGCCAAGCAGCTTTCCGACTACACCAGCGCCGGCCAGCCCAAGGTGATCTACGAGAACGAAGCCGACGAAATCAGCGATTATAGCGATTGCTACCGGCCTCCGGTGCTGGTGAAGGGCCGCTCCTATATGTACGGTCTCTCCGACGGCGAGATGCCCGAGCTCAGCCCCTGCCGCTAGCCTCGATACCGGCTGACGACCAGTTGCCGGCCGGCCCGGCGGAGACGCGCACGCAATCGCGCCCGGCATTCTTCGCCTGATAGAGCGCCAGGTCGGCGCGCCGCATCAGATCGGCAAAGTCTTCGCTCGGATGAAGTTCGGCGACGCCGAAGCTCGCGGTGCAGCGGTTGTCCGCCGGCAGTCCGTCGATGGGCAGCGCGCCGAAAGCACTGCGCGTGCCCTCGGCGAACAGCCGCGCCGCGGCAAGGTTGGTTCCCGGCAGGATGATGGCGAACTCCTCGCCGCCGATGCGGCCGGCAACGTGATGCGCGGCGGCGGCTTCGCGCAGGAAGCCTGCAAAAATCTCGATTACCCGGTCGCCGGACGCGTGGCCGAAACTGTCGTTGACGCTCTTGAAATGATCGAGATCGGCGATGACCAGCGCGACCGGCACGCCTTGCCGCATCGCGCCAAGCACCGCCAGCTCGGCATGGCGGGTGAAGCCGCCGCGGTTGAGCAGGCGCGAAAGCGTGTCCGTCTCCGACTTCGACGTCACTTCGGCAAGCACGTCGCGAACCAGGATGGCCAGCATCAGCAGCGCCAGCGCCAGCGCAAAGACAGTGCCGAGCGATTGCGACACCAGCGCGTAGTTGCTTTGCAGATAGGCTTGCGGATTGGCGCCCCAGCCGCCGAGCGCATGCGCGATGAACGGCTTGGAGGCAAACTGCAGGCCGCTCGCCGCCAGCACGGCCATCAATATGCGATCGAGACGGTCAAGCTTTTGCCTCGATGACCAGACGATGGCCAGCCCGACGAACTGCATGACCGCATAGGGAAGCTGGTAAGCCATGATGCGGATGAGCGACTGGCGAGGCAGGTCCTGCACGAAATACACGGCTATGGTGGTGGCCAACAGGAAAAACAGCATCGGCTTCCAGGGCGGCGCCACGCCGTATTTGCGGGCAAGCCCGCCATTGAACGCAATGGTGGCGCCAAGGAAGACCGCGAAGGCGGCAACGACCGGGAGCCGCGCGTCGGCAAAAGCGGGAATGGAGAATTCGATGGCCGAATAGGCCATGCCCAGCAGATAGCCAAATGCCAGCCAGCGCGCCGGCGCCCGGCCGACATCGTGGAAGGCGACCGCCATGAAGGATGCCGCCAGCAGGCCGGCAACCGACAGATTGATCAACAGGATGAAGTTGGCGCCGCTCATGTTCTCCCGCACCCGCGCCGACAGCTAATCATCGACGGGCGAAGAAGACGTTAACGCCGTCCCGCCCGGACAGATTCAGCCGGTCTTGAGCGGCTCCGGCAGGAACGCCGTTTCCGGCCGCTCATAGGACAGGCGTACACTGTCACGGCCGTTCTTCTTGGCTTTGTAGAGCGCATCGTCGGCACGGCGCATCAGCGGCTCCAGCGCCTCGCCACCGCTGCGGGCCGCCACGCCGAAGCTTGCCGTCACCTTCGTTCCCAGGGGAAGCCCGTCGACATGGCCGGCCGAATAGACGGTGCGCACCGCTTCGGCGAACAGCCGCGCCGCCGCAAGATCGCTGAGGGGCAGCAGCACCGCGAATTCCTCGCCGCCGATACGCCCGGCAACACCGCGCGCGCCGGCCGCCGACCGAAGCTTGGCGGCGAAGTCGGCGATCACCCGATCGCCCGCCCCATGCCCATGCACATCGTTGAGCGCCTTGAAGTGATCGAGGTCGGCCAGCACCAGCGCGACCGGGAACCGGGCCGAGGCGCAGTGCTGCAAGAGTCGCATGCCTCGCTCCTCGAAGCCACGCCGGTTGAGCAGGCCCGACAGGGGGTCGGTATAGGTCTCGGTCTTCAATGCCTTCAACACGTCGAGTGCCGCGGCGGAAAACAGGCACAGCGCGATGAGCAGCGAGAGCAGCGCGTGCGACAGCAGCGCCGTCGTCCAGTAGGACGAGCCATAGAACCCGTCATAGCTGGCGAAGGGCCCATGCGCGATGACGACGGCAAGGGTGCGCACGAAGAAATTGACGCCCGACAGCAGCGACAGTACGAACAGGATTTTTTCGGTCGGGCCGTTGTTGCGTACCGGGCGCAGTTCGGCGGCAACCAGAAGGCTGATGCCGCCGAATGCGAAATTCATCGCCAGGATGCGCCAGGTGAGATCCGGCGCGACGAACAGGAACCAGCATAACGACGCCAGGCCGCCGCCCGCCAACACGGCGATCCCCACAGAGGGCACCTTGCGGCCATAACGGTGGATGACGGCGCTGGACAGACAGCAGGCAGCGATGGTGAAGCAGATGTTCGACGTAAGCTTGGTCAGCGGCATCCCGATGGGCAAGGTGAAATACTGGAGCAGGAAGCCAGCCGCCGAGAGACTGTAGCTGATCGCCAGAACGGCCAGATAGGGGCGGTGGCGCTGATAGGACCACAGCACGAGGAACGCCGCGCCGAGCGCCAGCGCGATCGTCGGGTTGAGCAGCGCAATGAGCAGACCCGTGTCCAACCGACTGTGACTTCCCCTAGCTTACGTCAGGGAAGAGTTTAGAGAGCAAGCGCAAACAAGCGGTTAAGCGAAAGCGGCAAGCAGGACCGCCGCCTCAAAATAATGCAGGGAACCGCAGTCCCCAGTCAGCGTTCCTCCGTTCACAATCTGGAGCGACCCATGGCCGACACAATCACACTGACCGACCACGATGCGATCCGCTCGTGGGCTGCCGGGCGCGCCGGCTTTCCCGCAATCGTCGACATATCGCCGGAGGCGGGGACGCAGCCCATGTTGAGGCTGGTCTTCGGCCAGCACGCCTATCAGGACCAGGACCAGCCTGAACGGCCGCTCAATGCGGGAGGCTATGAACTTGTCGAATGGGACGAATGGTTCAAGCTCTTCGAGGAACAACAGCTTGCGCTTGTGGTCGCCGCCGAACAGCCGGGACGCCGCGAGGAGTTCCACGAACTCGTCCGCCGCGACGGAAAGCTTTGAACCCGAGCCCACACGGCTCGGGTTCTGTTCAAATCCGGGTTACTTCCACTCGCGTATGTCGACGAAGTGGCCGGCGATCGCCGCCGCCGCCGCCATCGCCGGCGAAACCAGATGGGTGCGGCCCTTGAAGCCCTGCCGGCCCTCGAAATTGCGGTTCGAGGTCGAGGCGCAGCGTTCATGCGGCTTCAGCCGGTCATCATTCATCGCAAGGCACATCGAACAGCCCGGCTCGCGCCAGTCGAAGCCGGCGGCGACAAAGATCTTGTCGAGCCCTTCGGCTTCCGCCTGTTCCTTGACCAGGCCGGAGCCCGGAACGATCATCGCATCGACATGCGGGCTGACCGTCTTGCCTTCGACCACCTTGGCGACGGCGCGCAGATCCTCGATGCGGCCATTGGTGCAGGAACCGATGAAGACGCGATCGAGCGTGATGTCGGTGATCTTGGTGCCCGGCGTCAGCCCCATATAGTCGAGCGCGCGCTGTTTGGAGGTGCGCTTGTTTTCATCGGTGATGTCGTCCGGGTTCGGCACGATGCCTTGCACCGACACGACATCCTCGGGCGAGGAGCCCCAGGAGACGATCGGCGGCAGCTTGGCCGCGTCGAGCACGATCACCTTGTCGAAATGCGCGCCCTCGTCGGACTGCAGCGTCTTCCAGTATTCGAGTGCCGCATCCCAGGACGCGCCCTTCGGCGCGCGAGGCTTGTCCTTGACATAGGCGAAGGTCGTCTCGTCGGCGGCGATCAGGCCGGCGCGCGCGCCGCCTTCGATCGACATGTTGCAGATCGTCATGCGGCCTTCCATCGACAGCGCACGGATCGCCTCGCCGGCATATTCGATGACATAGCCAGTGCCGCCGGCGGTGCCGATCTCACCGATGATGGCCAGGATGATGTCCTTGGCGGTGACGCCTTCCGGCAGCTGGCCGTCGACACGCACCAGCATGTTCTTGGCTTTGCGCTGGATCAGCGTCTGCGTCGCCAGCACATGCTCGACCTCGGACGTGCCGATGCCATGCGCCAGCGCGCCGAAAGCGCCATGCGTCGAGGTGTGGCTGTCGCCGCAGACGATGGTCATGCCGGGCAGAGTAAAGCCCTGCTCCGGACCGATGATGTGGACGATGCCCTGGCGAATATCGTTCTCGGAATAATATTCGACGCCGAAATCCCTGGCGTTCTTGGCCAGCGCCTCGACCTGGATACGGCTTTCCTCGTTCTTGATGCCGAACTTGCGCTCGGGTGAGGTCGAGACATTGTGATCGACCACGGCCAGCGTCTTTTCCGGATGTCGGACTTTACGGCCGGTCATGCGCAGGCCTTCGAAGGCCTGCGGGCTGGTCACTTCATGGACCAGGTGGCGGTCGATGTAGAGCAGGCAGGTGCCGTCGTCCTGGCGGTCGACGACATGGTCGTCGAAAATCTTGTCGTAGAGGGTGCGCGGTGCGCTCATGTGCGTAAATCCGTCGATATGAGAATGGGAAAGAGCAGACGCCTGACTTGCGGCCCGGCGAAAACGACCTGAACAGGTCGGCCTAGGGTAGTCGGCTGGTCAGCGCCCCGGACACGCGCGCGGAAAAGCGCGACGGCAGGCGTTTCCTGTCCTGCAGCACGAACCCCTTGTAGGCCGGATCGCCAAAAAGCTCTTCCATGGCGTGGCTCATACCAATGTTTTGGGTTTTCGGCAATTCTTCTCAGAACCTGGATTCCTCGCCCTCACCTTAGACGTTCGGGGGAGGAAGAGCACCAAGGTCGGCGAGTTCGCGCCGTTCCTCTCCCCCGTCGATCGGGGGAGAGGTGTCGAGCGGAGCACGCCCGAGTGGGGGTGGGCCCCTCACCGAAGCAAATACTTCCGCCTGATTACCGCCTGCTTGAGTCTTCTTGCCTGTCTTGTGGCGGCGCGTTCGGCCAATGGCTTCCCCCACTCCGTCGCTGCTGCGCAGCGCCACCTCTCCCCCCTCCGGAGGGAGAGGAAGGGAGCCAAGGTCGGCAAACTCTCAGTTCACAAAACCTCGAACACAAACGTCTTCACCAGCGCGTCCGGCTCAGCGATCGCATAGCAGCGAAACCACGGACTCTGTTCGACGAGCCGCCATTTCCCAGCTTGCTCCAGCTCATCGAACACGGCTTGAAAGCCGCCACTTTCGAACACCTGGTCACGCACGGTGAAGATGGCATGGCCACCCTTGCGGGTGATGCGCACCAGCTCGTGCAGGCTAGAGGCCGGCGCATGGCTGATGGTGAACACGCCGGTCGAGAAGAAGGCGCGGAAGTGGCCGTCAGGCCATGGCAACGTGTCGCCCAGCATTGCCTGCTTCAGTTCGCTGTAGGCATTGCGGCTGCCGGCAATCTTCAGCATATCGTGCGAGAGGTCGAGCCCCGCAATGTCGCGGTAACCGAGCGCCTTCAGCGACGGTCCCGACAGGCCAGTGCCGCAGCCGCCATCGAGCAAGGGGCCATCGCCCGCCGGCACATGGCGCGCCACCCAGGCGGTGATCAGGAAAGGCAGGAGGTAGCCGAGCGAGGCGGTCTCGCTGTCATAGGTCGCGGCCCATGCGGCATAGGCCTCTTCAAGCGCTTCCGGCGTGTCGGCCGTGTAGACGGAATCCAGCGCCGCATTGGCTTTGTCGACGATCATGGGACCTCCTCAACGGGAATGCTCGGGGATCGTAATGCTGTCTTCGCCGAAAAACTATTCCTCGTGCTGGCGGCGCAGCCGCCGCTCCAGCGCCCTGAGCGCCAGCGACAGGCCGACGGTCAGGATGAGATAGATGTAGGCCGTTATCGAATAGGTCTCGAAGAAGCGAAAGGAGCCGGCGGCGTAGACCTTGCCCATCTGCGTGATGTCGGCAACGCCGAGCACCGAGACCAGCGAGGAATCTTTGACCAAAGCGACGAAATCATTGCCGAGCGGCGGCAGGATGGTGCGGATCGCCTGTGGGAACACGATCAGCCGGAAGCGCTGAGCGCGGGTCAGCCCAAGCGCCTTCGCCGCCTCGATCTGGCCCTTCTCCACCGACTGGATGCCGGCCCGGAAAACCTCCGAGATGAAAGCCGAATAGCCGATGGTCAGCGCCATGATGGCGCGCCAGAGCAGCGACACGTCGCGCACCAAAAGCTCGCCGAACAGGCCGGCACTTTGCAGCGGCACGGTCAGCGCGTTCCAGGCCGCGACGAAAGCCGGTGCACCGGCAAAGGCGATCCAGAACAACAGCACCAGGATCGGCACGCCGCGGATGATCTCGACATAGAAGCGCGCGATCTGGCGCAGCCCGCGCGAGCCGGACATTCCCATCAGCGCGATGCCGAGACCCATGGCCGAAGCCAGCACGAAGGCGATCACGGTGACGAAGATGGTGACGCCGATGCCCTTGACGACCGTGGCGAACACCTGGGTATAGAGGTTGCTGGTGGCGACGAAGACGGCCACCGCGATGGCGAGGGTTACGGCAACGACGAGCCACCAGGGGAAGTCGGCTTTGGACGAAGAGGAAGGGACCTGCATCAGAAGGATTGCGCCAAGGCACCCCCCTCTGGCCTGCCGGCCATCTCCCCCGCAAGGAGGGAGATTGGCAGCTTCAATGCCCGCGCCTTTTCTTCAATGCTGGAGGTACGCGAAGGCAGGGCGAACAGCCGATCTCCCCCCTTGCGGGGGAGATGTTCGGCAGGACAGAGGGGGGTGTTCAAGCGCAAGTCAGCGCGAGTTTACAAGATCGCTACTGCCCCATCTTGTAATCAAGAAACCATTTCTTGTTGAGCGCATCGAGGGTGCCGTCGGCCTTCAGCGCCGCGATGGCCGCGTTGACCGGTTTCACCAGGTCGGACCCCTTCGGGAAGATAAACCCAAAATCCTCGGTGCCGAGCGGTCCGCCGATCAACTTCAGCTTGCCTTCGGAGGCATCGACATAACCCTTGCCGGCGGTGCCGTCGGTCAGCACGACATCGACGTCGCCTGATTTCAGTGCCTGCACGGTCGCGCCGAACGTCTCGAACAGTTTGATGCGCGGGTTCTGCTCATTGCCGTCGAGCACGCTGTAGACGGCGGTGTAGAAGGGCGTGGTGCCGGCCTGCGCGCCGATCAGCCCGTCCTTGAAGGCGCCGAAGGTCTTGGCGTCGGTGAAGCGGCTCTCATCGCCGCGCACCAGCATGAACTGTTCCGAGCGCATATAGGGGTCGGAGAAATCGACCTTCTCCTTGCGGTCGTCCTTGATGGTGATGCCGGTCATGCCAATGTTGTACTGGTTGTCGGAAACCGCCTGGATCATCGCGTCCCAGGAAGTGTTCTGGTACTCGACCGTGAAATTGAGCCGCTTGGCGATCTCGTTCATCGCGTCATATTCCCAGCCGATCTGTTTGCCGGTCTTGGCATCGATGAACTGCAGCGGCGGATAGGCGTTTTCGGTCACAACCACCACCTTCTTGCCGCCGAGGTCGGGCAGCGCCTGCGCGAAGGCGGCAACGGGTGCCAGGACGAGGGCAAGCAGGCCCGCCAGCAGCAGTTTCGATTTGGTCATGACACACTCCCCGGGAATTGATGACCCGGGCATGGCCGGGTTTGCAGGAAAATCCGGCGCCGACTTTAGCTTTCCGCAAGCGTCATGCAAGACGCTCTGCCGTGTCGCCTGGGGCGAAATCGGATTCCAATGCTCTCAATCGGAAGATTCCGGGAGATCCGTGCCTTAGCCGGCGGTCAGTCAGCCGCCGGTGCCTTGGCGTCCGTCTCGCGCAGCCCAGCAATGAGCTTGGCCAGGATGCGGTGCAGGCCATCCAGTTCGACCGCGCTGAGGCGGGGAAATTGGCAGAGTATCTGGACAGCAACGTCTTTGGCGGGCCTGCGTAGCGACTGTCCCTTGGCTGTCAGCTCCAGAAGCACCCGGCGCTCGTCGGCAGCGTCGCGCCGGCGGGTGATGAAGCCGCCCGCCTCCAGCCGTTTGAGCAGGGGTGTCAGCGTCGCCGAATCGAGACCCAGCACCTCGCCGAGCCCACCCACCGTGCGTGGCGCTCGCTCCCACAGCGCCATCATCGCCAGATATTGCGGATAGGTGAGGCCGAGCGGTTCGAGCAATGGCCGGTAGAGCCGTGTCATCAGCCCGCTAGCCGAATAGAGGGCGAAGCAGATCTGGTCGTCGAGTTTCGGCACCCCGGCGAAATCCGCCGAGGCCTGCGTGGTATCGTCCGTCTGTTTTGTGTTCATGCTGCCTTTGCCGGAAGCGCCTTAGCCGAAAGTGCCACCTCGATGTTGCCCTTGATGGCGTTGGAATAGGGGCAAACCTGGTGCGCCGCCGATACAAGCGCTTCCGCCGCCGCCTGATCAAGACCTTTTGTTTCCGCTGCCAGCGAAACGCCGAGCACAAATCCGCCCTGCGCATTGCTGTGCAGGCTGACATTTGCCGTCACCGAGGCATCCTGCAGCGGCAGTTTCTGCTTGCCGGCGATGAAGCGCATGGCGCTTTCGAAGCAGGCGGCATAGCCGGCGGCGAAAAGCTGTTCGGGATTGGTGGCGCCACCTTTGCCGCCAAGCTCCTTGGGCATGGCAAGATCGAGGCTGAGCAAGCCATCATCGCTCTGGACATGGCCGGCGCGGCCGCCGACGGCGCGGGCTTGGGTAGAATACAATGCAGGCATTTCATTCTCCATTTAAATCGTGCACGATTGTTTAGTACACGATCTAAACCGAGTCAACCGCCGACTTTTCCGCCAGCCGGCCCCGGAAACGAAAAAAGGCGGCCGAAGCCGCCTTTTCAAACTTGCTCGTCGAAAAACTTATTCGGCGGTGGCTGCTTCGGCTGCCTTTGCGGCTTCAGCTGCCTCGGCGGCGGCCTTCTTCTCGGCGGCGTCCTGAGCGGCCTTCTCGACGGCCAGAGCCTCGGCGGCTGCCACCTTCTCGGCCTCGATGCGGGCCTTCTCGGCGTTCAGAGCATCGCGCTCCTCGTCGTTCAGCTTGCGGGCGCGCACGCCGGTGTTTTCCGAAATACGGGCCGATTTGCCGCGACGATCGCGCAGGTAGTAGAGCTTGGCGCGACGCACCTTGCCGCGGCGAACGATTTCAACGCCTTCAACCATCGGCGAGTAGACCGGGAACACGCGCTCGACGCCTTCGCCGTAGGAAATCTTGCGAACCGTGAAGTTCTCCTGGAAGCCGGCGCCTGCGCGGGCGATGACGACGCCCTCATAGGCCTGGACGCGGGTGCGGGTGCCTTCGGTCACGCGGACCTGGACGCGCACGGTGTCGCCGGGCTGGAATTCGGGAAGCTTGCGCTTGGCTTCGATCTTGGCGGCCTGTTCGGCCTCGAGCTGACGGAGAATATCCATCTCAAAAGTCCACTTCTTGTTCTTCCGACAGTCAGAGCGTCCGACACTCGCCTTGCAGTTCCATTGACCGCTTGGCTATGCCCTTTGTCTCCAAGACACTTGTCTTTGAAACATCAGGCAGGGGCGACTACACCGTCATTGTTGACGGGTCCGGCAGATTCTTTTCTGGCCGGTACGGGCGGGCACATACAGCTATTTCGCCGCTTTGTCACGCCTTGGCAGCGCATTTTCTGCTCGCATGGCACCATCGTAATCCTGCCGTGCCGGGTTGCGCCGGTCGTTCAGGCTTTCTAAGCCTGAAATAACACAGTTTTGAGCGGCCGCAATTCATGTCTGTCTTCGATGCCATCCTGCTCTTTCTGGCGGGCTTTCTGTCAGGCGCCGCCAATGCGGTCGCCGGTGGCGGCACCTTCATCACCTTCGGCGCCATGACGTTGGTCGGCCTGCCGCCGATCGTCGCCAACGCCACCTCCTCGGTGACGCAATTTCCAGGCTACATCACCTCGACCCTCGCCTACTCGGCCGATATCAGGCATTTCTGGCGCGGCGCGCTGCTGCTGTGCCTGATCTCGGCCGTGGGCGCACTGGCCGGCGCTCTGATCCTTTTGGCGCTCGACAATCCCTCGTTTCGTGCTCTGGTGCCGTGGCTGCTCTTGGCCGCGACGGCCCTGTTCGCCGCCGGCCCCTGGCTGAAACCGGTGCCGAAGCCCGGCCATGAAGCGGCGGTGGGCTCGCTCGCCGGCTCCCTGGCGCAGTTTCTCACCGCCATCTATGGCGGCTTCTTCGGCGCCGGCATGGGCGTGATGATGCTGGCGACGCTCGGCCTCACCCAAGCCGGCGACTATCACCGGCTGAATGCGTTGAAGAACATGCTGGCCATGGTCATCGCCGCGGTCGCGATCGTCGTCTTCGTCTCGGGCGGCGTCGTCGCCTGGCCGCAGGCGATCATCATGATCCCGGGCGGCGCGCTCGGCGGCTATGCCGGCGTCTGGATCGCCAGGCGCGTGCCGCAAAACGCGGTGCGCGGCTTCGTCGTCGCGGTCGGCCTGTTTCTGGCTTTGTATTACTTTTGGAAAGGCTGAGCGGCGGCGCCCAACAAATCAGGACGCCGCTCTTTCGTCAGCGCTTCCGACTGCGCCCGCCGCCAGGCGGCGATCTTCTTGTGATTGCCCGAGATCAGCACCTCGGGAATCTCGCGCCCTTCAAACTCCTGCGGCCGCGTATAGTGCGGGTGTTCGAGCAGGTCGTTCTCAAAGCTTTCTTCCTCGCCCGACACCGCGTTACCCATCACGCCCGGCAACAACCGCACCACCGCATCGAGCAGAACGAGCGCTGCCGGCTCGCCGCCCGAGAGGATGTAGTCGCCGATCGAGACTTCCTCCAATCCCCGCGCGTCGATCACCCGCTGGTCGACGCCCTCGAAACGGCCGCAGACGATGACCGCGCCCGGTCCTGCGGCCAGTTCGCGCACGCGGACCTGGGTCAGCGGCTTGCCGCGCGGGCTCATCAGCAGCCGAGGCCGCAGGTCGCCTTCCGGCGAAGTGTGGTCGATGGCTTTCGCCAGCACGTCGGCGCGCATCACCATGCCGGCGCCGCCGCCGGCTGGCGTGTCGTCGACGGTGCGATGACGGTCGGTGGCGAAGTCACGGATCTGGATTGCCTCCAGCGACCACGTGCCGGCCTCGAGCGCCCGGCCGGCCAACGACAGGCCGAGCGCGCCGGGAAACATTTCGGGGTAAAGCGTCAGCACCGAAGCGGAAAAACTCACCGGTTGCCCCCGGCATCGCTCGGTCCGCGCGGCCTGCCCTTCGGATCGAAGTCTTCCTCTCGCGGGCCGTCGCCATCCTCGTCCTCGACAAGTCCGGCCGCCGCCGGGTCGACACGGACGAAGCCTTCGGCGATCGACACTTGTGGCACGGCAGCCTGTGTGAACGGGATCAGCACGCCCTTGCGCCCGCCCAGCGTCACGTCGAGAATGTCGCCCCCGCCGAAATTGTGCACCGCGACGACCTTGCCAAGCACGGCACCCGTGTCGTCGCGGACTTCGAGGCCGACGAGGTCGGCATGATAGAATTCATCTTCCTCGCCGTCTTCCGGCAGCATCGAACGGTCGACGAACAGCTCCGTGCCGGCCAGCGCCTCGGCGGCGTTGCGGTCGGCAACGCCCTTGAAGCGGACCACGACGACGGTGTTGGCGGGCCTGATGTCGATGATCTGGAAGGCGCGGCCGTCACGGGCGTAGAGCGGGCCGTAGTCGGCCAGCGCCAGCGGTTCACCAGTGAAGGTCTTCACCCGCAATTCGCCCTTGATGCCATGGGCGGCGCCGATCACGGCCATCTGGACAGGGTTCTGGGGCTTGCTCATGGCGCTAAATCCTTTGGCTTTGCTCTAACGCTCCCCGATCGTCATTTCAATGACGCGCTCTTCACCGCTTCCTAACCCGGCTGCCGGAAAATGGCGGGGCATGCATGAAACAAAGGTCGAAAGCACGCCATGCAGGAATTCCTGATCCCGGCCAAACCCGATCTCCAGGCGGCGCGCGAAAGCTGGCTGAAGATGCTCGCGCGAGAACGTCGGCTGTCGCCTAAGACGGTGGAAGCCTATGAGCGCGACACGCGCCAGTTCCTGCATTTCCTCACCGGCCATTGCGGCGGCTCGCCCGGCATTTCGGACATCGCCGATCTGCGCCCGGCCGACCTGCGCGGCTTCCTCGCTGCGCGGCGCAATGCCGGCGCCGGTGCCCGCACGCTCGGCCGGGGTCTCGCCGGCATCCGCTCGCTGCTGCGTTTCCTCGAGCGGCGCGGCCTTGCCAATGCGGCGGGTGCGGCAGCCCTGCGCGCACCGCGCCAGCCCAAATCGCTGCCCAAGCCGCTGACGGCGAGCGACGCCAAGCATATCGTTTCCATCGAAGGCCAATTGGCGGAAGAACCCTGGATCGCGGCCCGCAACGCCGCTGTGCTGACACTGCTCTACGGCTCCGGCCTGCGCATTTCCGAGGCGCTCGGTCTGGCGGGCGCCGATCTGGCGTCGGCGGACGACAGGGTGCTGCGCGTCACCGGCAAGGGCGGCAAGACGCGCCTGGTGCCGGTGCTGCCGGTGGCGCTCAGGGCGATCGCCGAATATCGCCGGCTCTGCCCCTATCATCTCGACCCCAAGGGCCTGCTGTTTCGCGGCGCCCGCGGCGGCCCGCTCAACCCGGCCATCGTCCAGCGCGACATGGCCAAACTGCGCTCGGCGCTCAACCTGCCCGATACCGCGACGCCGCATGCGTTGCGACATTCCTTCGCTACGCATCTGCTCGGCCGCGGCGGCGATTTGCGCACCATCCAGGAACTGCTCGGCCACGCCAGCCTGTCGACGACGCAAATCTACACCGGCGTCGACACCGCGAGGCTGCTCGAGATTTACGAGTCGGCGCATCCAAGGGCATGAACCCTTCAATTTCGCAGTACCAATTAACCGTTTTGCCGCTTTTCGGTTCTAGAACTGACCATGATCCCGAAAAGTGGGACCCGGTTTTCGGAAAAGATCATGGTCAAACATGAAGACAGAACCATGAAACGCGTCATCGCCATCGCCGACCGTGCAGCTTCCGTGTCGCTGAAGCTGCTCGTCGCGCTCAATGTTTTGTTCTTCCTGTCGTTCCTCGCCGTGCTGCTGTTCGCGGCCGGCAAGGCGCATGCCGGAATCCCGACCTGCACCGGCGCCGACATGCTGTCGGCCTTGCAGAAGAACGATCCGGCGACCTACCGCAAGATCGAAGCGGAAGCCGCAGCGACACCGAACGGCAAGGGCCTGTTGTGGAAGCTGGAAAAGCCCGGCGAGAAGCCGTCCTTCCTGTTCGGCACCATGCATATGACCGACCCGCGCGTCACCACGCTGCCTCCCGACGCGCAGAAAGCCTATGACGCCGCCGGCACCATCGTCATCGAAACCACCGACGTGCTCGACAAGCAGAAGATGATGGTCGCGATGCTCCAGGAGCCGGACCTGATGATGTTCACCGATTCGACGACGCTGGCGTCGCTGCTGTCGCCCGACGATGCGGCGGCCATGAACGCCGCCCTCGACGCACGCGGCATTCCTCCGGCAACGGTTGCCAAGATGAAGCCGTGGATGCTCTCGGCCATGATGGCACTGCCGGCCTGCGAGCTGGCCCGCCAGTCAGGCGGCGCCCCGGTGCTCGATGTCAGGCTGGCGCAAGGTGCGAAGGCTTCCGGCAAGCCGGTGGAAGGATTGGAGACGGCTGAAAGCCAGCTACGCGCCATGGCCTCGCTGCCGCTGGCGTTTCACATGAAGGGTCTCGTCGACACGCTGAAGCTCGGCGATAAGATCAACGACATCAACGAAACCATGATCGTGCTCTACCAGCGCGGCGACACCGGCATGTTCTGGCCGCTGTTTCGCGTGGCCATGCCGGATGGCACGGACGACCCCGCGGGCTATGCGGCGTTCGAGGAAACCATGATCACCAGCCGCAACAAGGTGATGGTCGAGCATGCCGAACCGATCCTTGCCAGGGGCAACGTCTTCATGGCGGTCGGCGCCCTCCACCTTCCCGGTCCCGAAGGCCTCGTCGAGGATTTCCGCAAGGCCGGTTACACCGTCACGCCTGTAGGCCTGTAACCTTATCTGATCTGGGCCAGCATCGCCGGAACGACGATCCGGTGGAACGGCATGATGATCGCGAGATAGGCGCGCCCGAGCCAATTGTGCGTCTTGACGATCGTCGTCGCGGCCACTTCCTGCCGGCCCATGCCGAGATCCCGGACTTCGACCAGGACCCGGAAATCGAGATGCCGGTCGTCGAGGCCAAGCACAACCTTGCCGGGAAACTGGCTGATGAGCGGAAATATCCCGATCCGGCCCGACGGCAACACCGCAGCTTCCAGGCCCGTCTTCAACCGGAACGGCCTGACGGCAAGGTTGCGCAGCGCCATGAGCCGGCCGACCCAGGGCGGCGTTCGCCCCAAGGCGCGTTCCGCCGCGCCGAGTGCGGTTAAAGAAAGACCTTCAGTGACCAGCACATAGCGGTCGGCGAACTGGGCTCCGGCGAGAGCATCGCAGTGATTCGGGACAAACTCTGCTATGGGATTCGTCACGGCAAAATCCTCCGGAAAAACCATGATAGGCACCAATTTGGCGCGTTGCGTGGCGAAAAGGCGCCATTCCGGCTCCGGAACGGCGGGATTGTCCTTGTTTTTGGCGTTTTCCAACCCTAGCGTGAAACCAGTTCAATGATTGCGCGTTATGTGGTGTTGATTGATATTTTTCATCCACGGAGGACACTTTTATGGCGAACGCACCGAATCCAAACGACCCGTTCAATTCGTCCACCAACGCTCCGAGGCCAAGTGGCGGCGGTGGCGGTAGTGGTTGGCTGATTGCGCTGGTCGTCGTTATTCTTGCGGTTGTCGCGTATTATGTTTTTGGAAGAAGCGGTGAGCACCCGGCACCCGCCGAGCCGCCGGCAGCCAGCACACCGGCGCCCGCACCGGCACCGGCGGAACCGATGAAGCCGGCCGAACCTGCCCCAGCACCTGCCCCGGCACCTGCAGAACCGGCGCCTGCTCCGGCACCAGCACCAGCGCCGGCTCCAGCCCCAGCCCAATAAGTCGGCTCGATATTGAATACGAACGGCCCGCTGAAAGGCGGGCCGTTCTGTTTTGGGGGCAGCGCTACGTTCGTCTTTAAATATGAATGGGCTTGAAGAACGTGGCCAGCGCCGCCTCCTTCACCGCTTCCGACATCGTCGGATGCGCGTGGCAGGTGCGGGCCAGATCCTCAGACGAGCCGCCGAATTCCATCAGCACCGCCGCCTCGTGGATCATCTCGCCTGCGCCGAAGCCGACAATATGCACGCCGAGCACGCGGTCGCTTTGCTTGTCGGCGAGGATCTTCACAAAACCGTCGGTGTGCAGCATGGCGCGCGCCCGGCCATTGGCGCTGAACGGGAACTTTCCGACCTTGTAGTCGATGCCGGCCTTCTTCAACTCTTCCTCGGTCTTGCCGACCGAGGCGATTTCCGGGCTGGTGTAGACGACGCTCGGAATGACGTCATAGTTCACGTGGCCGGCCTGGCCGGCAATGGTTTCCGCTACCGCCACGCCCTCGTCCTCGGCCTTGTGTGCCAGCATCGGCCCGGCGATGACATCGCCGATGGCATAGATGCCCGGGACATTGGTCCTGAGATGGCCGTCGGTCTTGACCCGGCCGCGCTCGTCGACCTCGACGCCGGCTTCTTTCAGCCCAAGACTGTCCGAATAGGCGCGGCGCCCGGTCGAGATCAGCACCGCATCGGCCTCGATCGTCTCGGCGGCGCCGCCCTTGACCGGCTCGAAGGTGACCGTGGCACCCTTCTTGGCCTTGGCGACGCCGGTGACCTTGGCGCCGAGCTTGAACTCGAAACCCTGTTTGGATAGCAGCCGCTGGAACTGCCTGGAGACCTCGCCGTCCATGCCGCCCAGGATGGTGTCGAGGAATTCGACCACGGTGACCTTGGCGCCGAGCCGCGCCCACACCGAGCCGAGCTCGAGGCCGATGACACCGCCGCCGACCACCACCAGATGGCCGGGCACCTTGTCCAGCGACAAAGCGCCGGTCGACGACACGATCACCTTCTCGTCGATGTCGACCTTGACGCCGGGAATGCCGGCGACATCCGATCCGGTGGCGATGACGATGTTCTTGGTCTCGATCTCCTCGACCTTGCCGTCCTCGCCGGTCACCGAGACCTTGCCGGCCGCGACCACCTTGCCGGTGCCGCGAAAGCTGTCGATCTTGTTCTTCTTGAACAGGAAGGCGACGCCGTTGACGTTCGACGACACCGTCGCATCCTTGTGCGCCATCATCTTCGTCAGGTTCAATTTCGGCGCTGGTATCTCGATACCGAGCGCGTCGAAGGAATGGCCGGCTTCGGCGAACATCTCGGAGGCATGGAGCAGCGCCTTCGACGGAATACAGCCGATGTTGAGGCAGGTGCCGCCGAAGGTCGCGTTCTTCTCGACCACCGCAACCCTGAGCCCGAGCTGCGCCGCCTTGATGGCGCAGACATAGCCGCCCGGTCCCGATCCGATGATAACGACGTCATAAGCCATGTTTGTTTCCCTTTGCTTGGCGCTCAGCGGCCGCCGCTTACATTCAGGATCGCGCCCGTCGTATAGGACGCGGCGTCGGATAGAAGATAGAGAACCGCGCCGGCGACTTCATGCGCAGTGCCCACTCTTTTCATCGGCAGTATATCGCGGAACCGCTCTATCCTGTCCGGCTGCCCGCCAGAGGCATGGATCTCGGTGTCGATGATGCCCGGCCGCACCGCATTGACGCGGATACCTTCCATCGCCACCTCGCGGGCGAGCCCGACGGTGAACGTGTCGATGGCGCCCTTGGAGGCTGCATAGTCGACAAATTCGCCCGGCGAGCCCAATGTCGCTGCCGCCGACGAGATGTTAACGATCGATCCGCCCGCCCCCCCATGACGGGTCGACATGCGCTTCACCGCTTCGCGGGCACACAGGAACGAGCCGACGACATTGATGCGCATCATGCGCTCCAGCCGCGAAACGTCCATCTCGTCGACGCGCGCCTTGACGTCGACGATGCCGGCATTGTTGACGAAGGCGTCGAGCCGGCCATAGGCGCGGTCGACGGCCTCGAACATGGCCACGATATCGGCCTCGCTGCCGACATCGCCCTTGACGGCAAAAGCCTCGCCGCCGGTGGCCTTGATCTCGGCGACCAGTGCATTGGCGGCGTCCTGGTTCGCAGCGTAGTTGATCCCCAGTCGGTAGCCGGCCTTCGACCCGAGCCGGCAGATGGCGGCGCCGATGCCGCGGCTGCCGCCCGTGACCAGCAGCACCTTTTGCGTCCCGCTCATTCCTGGCATCCCTTCAAGGCAAACACATTCCACGGCACTTTCGAAAATCCGCTGCCGCCATAGGCCGAGGATTGACGCAGCGCCGGACCGAGATCCGGCAGGATCAGCGTTTTCGGCGCTTCCACACCCTCGGCCGGCAGCAGCCCGATGCTGCCGCCATTGGTGCCCCCTTTGGTACTCTTGTCGTCCGACGTGCAGATGACACCGTGCCAGGAGGTGCAGGCGGCGAGCTCCTCGCCGGTGACGTCACCCTCGGGGCATTTGTACATCAGCGCGCCATTCGGCCGTGACACACCTTCGTTCCACATGACGATGCCGTTGAGCACCACATCGTTGTCGAGGATCATCCGAAAAGTATTGGTGACAGTCGCCGAAGTGCCGGTTGGGGTAAAGTCGATCTCGGCGCCGCTCTGCGCGTCGCCATAGACAGCGAGCTCGATCGGACAGGCGGCGCGGGCATTTGCCGGGATCATCGCCGCGCTGACCGCTATCAATGCAGTCGACAGGCTTTCGGGAAAGAAAGAACGGATCGTCACTGCTATCCGCCTTCAACAGCTTGATCGAGGATGAAGACCGTCGAAAGAAAATAGTCTATCTCGAACGCAACGTTTTCATTCCTGTCGACCGGAATGGTGTTCACCTCGTATTTGAGGGTCAAGATGCGTGAACCCTCCGCCAGCTCAATATAGACGTCGCGCTCACGACCGCCGCTGATCGCCCACTTGAATTCGCTCTTGTTTAGGAACTGCAGTGCCTTGGGCAAGGTATGTATGGCTATCGGCTTTCTGCCTGCGAAAGTTACTGGATGCCGCCCCACATCGACATCCAAGTGGCCGTACCAAGTCGGCATCGCTCCACCCGATTGCAACCTTCCGAAGGCAGGTTCCACGCTAATCGACCGTAAGCGAAAATCGGGACTGAAAAAGAACTCGCAATTCTTGCCATAGATGCACCACGCCGACTCGATGTCCCCATGGCGAAAATGATTATCGGCGCCCACATCCTCCGGATCTATCAAGTTTCGAACCGTTTCGCGGCTGCTTTTGCCGAGTTCGATCGACCCCGACCGGCCTGTCGTTACAAGCTCGAACAGGTCGATTGGCTCGACAGACTCAGCCATCGAACCAACCCTAGAGATCGAGCACCAGCCGTTCCGGATCCTCCAGGCTTTCCTTGACGCGGACCAGGAAGGTCACCGCTTCCTTGCCGTCGACGATGCGGTGATCGTAGCTCAGCGCCAGATACATCATCGGACGGATCACGATCTGGCCGCCGACCACGACAGGCCGGTCCTGGATCTTGTGCATGCCGAGGATGCCCGACTGCGGCGCGTTGAGGATCGGCGTCGACATCAGCGACCCGTAAACGCCGCCATTGGAGATGGTGAAGGTGCCGCCCTGCATATCCGCGACCGACAGCTTGCCGTCACGCGCGGCGATGCCCAGCCGGCCGATATCCTTCTCGATCTCGGCGATCGACATCTGGTCGGCATTGCGCACGACCGGCACGACGAGACCCTTCTCGGTACCGACAGCGACACCGATATGGGCGTAGTTCTTGAAGATGATGTCGGTGCCGTCGATCTCGGCATTGACCGAGGGGATTTCCTTCAGCGCGTGCGTGACGGCCTTGGTGAAGAAGCCCATGAAGCCGAGCTTCACGCCGTGCTTCTTCTCGAACACGTCCTTGTATTTGGTGCGCAGCGCCATCACCGCTGACATGTCGACCTCGTTGAAGGTGGTCAGCATGGCGGCGGTCGACTGCGCTTCCTTGAGGCGGCGCGCGATGGTCTGGCGCAGCTTGGTCATGCGCACGCGCTCCTCGCGAGAGGCGTCGTCGCCGGAGGATGGCGCGCGCACGGCAACCGGTGCAGGTGCCGCCTTCGGCGTCTCTGCCGGCTGTGACGGCGCGCCTTTGGAGATGGCGTCGAGCACGTCGCCTTTCAGCACCTGGCCACGCTTTCCCGAACCGGAGATCTGGTCGACCGAGAGATTGCTTTCGGCGATCAGTTTCGCCGCGGCCGGTGCCGGCGGCATGGTGCGCGGCTCGACGGGGCCGGCATCGCCGGCGATCTTGGCGGTCTCGGCCGCGGCCTGCTTGCCGGTCGATGCCGCATCGGGCGACGAGGCCTGCGACACCGCTTGCGGCTTGGTAGCCGGAGCAGCGGCCGCGCCACCTGCCGAAATCGACCCCAGCAAAGCGCCGACGCCGACCGTCTCACCTTCCTTGACGGTGATCTCACCCAGCGTGCCGGCGGCGGCGGCAGGCACCTCCACCGTCACCTTGTCGGTCTCGAGCTCGACCAGCGGTTCATCGGCGGCGATTGTATCGCCAACCTTCTTGAACCATTTGCCCACGGTCGCTTCAGTGACGGATTCGCCGAGAGTGGGAACGCGGATTTCGGTAGCCATTGTGCCTGTCCGTTTTCTTTCGGTTCTGTTGTTCGCCCAGATATTCTCTATTCACCAAGCGCGTCTTCGAGCAAGGCGGCGAGCTGGGCGAGGTGCTTCGACATCAGTCCGGTCGCCGGCGAGGCGGCAGCCGGGCGGCCGGTGTAGCGCACCCGCTGATGCTTGGCATCGATATGCGCCAGCACCCATTCCAGATACGGGTCGATGAACGACCAGGCGCCCATGTTCTTGGGCTCTTCCTGGCACCAGACCATCTCGGCATTGCGGAACCGCGACAGTTCGGTGATCAGCGCCTTGGCCGGGAACGGATAAAGCTGCTCGACGCGCAGCAGATAGATGTCGTTGATGCCGCGCTTCTCGCGCTCCTCATAGAGGTCGTAATAGACCTTGCCCGAACACAGCACGACACGGCGGATCTTTGAATCCTTGACCAGCTTGATCGCCTGGCCGGAAAGCAGCTGCGCATCGTCCCACAAAAGCCGGTGGAACGAGCTTTCGCCCGAAATTTCCGGCAGCGTCGACACCGCCCGCTTATGGCGCAGCAGCGACTTCGGCGTCATCAGGATCAGCGGCTTGCGGAAGTCGCGCTTCAGCTGCCGGCGCAATATGTGGAAGTAGTTGGCCGGCGTCGTGCAGTTGGCCACTTGCATGTTGTCTTCGGCGCAAAGCTGCAGGAAGCGTTCGAGCCGGGCCGAGGAATGTTCCGGACCCTGGCCTTCATAGCCATGCGGCAACAGGCAGACAAGGCCGGACATTCTGAGCCACTTGCGTTCGCCCGACGAGATGAACTGGTCGAACACCACCTGGGCGCCGTTGGCGAAGTCGCCGAACTGCGCCTCCCACAAGGTCAGCGCCTTGGGCTCGGCCAGGCTGTAACCATATTCGAAGCCCAGCACCGCCTCTTCCGACAGCATCGAGTTGATGACTTCGTAGCCAGCTTGAGCCGCCGACAGATTGTTGAGCGGGATGTAGCGGGTCTCGTCGCGCTGGTCGTAGAGCACGGAATGGCGCTGCGAGAAGGTGCCGCGTTCGGAATCCTGGCCCGACAGGCGGATCGGATTGCCGTCGAGCAGGATGGCGCCGAAGGCCAGCGCCTCGGCCGTCGACCAGTCGATGCCTTCGCCCGACTCGATCGCCTGACGTCGGTTTTCGAGGAAGCGGATGATCGTCTTGTGCGCCTCGAAATCCTTCGGCACCTCGGTCAGCTTCTTGCCGATTTCCTTCAGCGTCTTGACCGGCACGGCGGTCTTGCCGCGCCGCTGTTCGTCCTGGTTGTCGGCGGTGCGCAGGCCCGACCAGGCGCCGTCCAGCCAATCGGCCTTGTTGGGCTTGTAATGCTGGCCGACTTCCCATTCGGATTCCAGATGCGCCCGCCAGTCGGCCTTGAGCTGGTCGAGTTCAGCCTGGCTGATGTGACCCTCGGCGATGAGCCGGTCGCCGTAGATCTGCACGGTCGTCTTGTGGGTGCGGATGTTGCGGTACATGATCGGCTGGGTGAAGGCCGGCTCGTCGCCCTCATTGTGGCCGAAGCGGCGATAGCAGAACATATCGACCACAACAGGCTTGAAGAACTTCATGCGGAATTCGATCGCCACCTTGGTGGCGTGCACCACGGCTTCCGGGTCGTCGCCATTGACGTGGAAGATCGGCGCCTCAATCATCTTGGCCACGTCTGATGGATAGGGCGACGAGCGCGAGAAGCGCGGGTTGGTGGTGAAACCGATCTGGTTGTTGATGATGAAGTGCAGCGTGCCGGCGACGCGGTGGCCGCGCAGGCCGGACAGGCCGAGGATCTCGGCGATCACGCCCTGACCGGCGAAGGCGGCATCGCCATGCAGCAAGAGCGGCAGCACCTTGGCGCGCTCTTCCAGCGGCACGATCTCCTCGCGGCTGCGGCCGAACAGGTAATCCTGCTTGGCGCGCGCCTTGCCCATCACCACCGGATCGACGATTTCCAGATGCGAGGGGTTGGCGGTCAGGGACAGATGCACCTTGTTGCCGTCGAACTCGCGGTCCGACGAGGCGCCGAGATGGTACTTGACGTCGCCCGAGCCCTCGACCTCGTCGGGTGCGGCCGAGCCGCCCTTGAACTCGTGGAAGATGGCGCGGTGCGGCTTGGCCATCACCTGGGAGAGCACGTTCAGCCGGCCGCGATGCGCCATGCCGAGCACGATCTCCTTCATGCCGAGCTGGCCGCCGCGCTTGACGATCTGCTCCAGCGCCGGGATCAGCGCTTCACTGCCATCGAGGCCGAAGCGCTTGGTGCCCTTGTACTTGACGTCGATGAACTGCTCGAAGCCTTCGGCCTCGACCAGCTTCTGCAGGATCGCCTTCTTGCCGGTGGCGGTGAAGGTGATCTCCTTGTCGGCGCCCTCGATGCGGGCCTGGATCCAGGCCTTTTCCTCGGGGTCCGAAATATGCATGAACTCAACGCCGAGCGTCGAGCAATAGGTTCGGGTCAGGATTTCCAGCATCTGCCGGATGGTGCCGAATTCAAGCCCGAGCACATTGTCGAGGAAGATCGGCCGGTCATAGTCGGCTTCGGTGAAGCCATAGTTCTCCGGCGACAGCTCGTTGTAATCCTCGAGCGGCTTGGCGATGCCGAGCGGATCGAGATTGGCGTGCAGATGGCCGCGCATGCGGTAGGCGCGGATCATCATGATGGCGCGCACCGAATCGCGCGTCGCCTGATGCACGTCGGCATCGGACAGGACGACGCCGTTGGTGACCGCCTTGTCCTTGACCTTCTTTTCGATCGTCTTCTCGACGATGCCCCAGTTGCCGTCGAGCGCCGAGACCAGTTCGCCATTCGCCTGCAGCGGCCAGGAGGGCTTGGCCCAGGAGGCGCCCTTGGCGTTCCTGCGCACATCGCCGGCATCGTCTTTCAGCCCGGCGAAGAACTCCTGCCATTCGGGATTGACCGAGGCGGGATCGTCCTCATAGGCAGCGTAGAGCGCGTCGATGTAATCGGCGTTGCCGCCATAGAGGAATGAGGTGAGCGAAAATTGGTCGTTGGCCTGATCTTGTCTTGCCATTTTTTGTCCGCGGAGCCTGGCTCCGTCTCCTGTTTTTGGAGGGGAGTAGGGGAATAAGGGAATAGGGGAGTAGGGCTTTTTGCCGCTGCTATTTTCCCTACTGCCCTACTCCCTTACTCCCCTATTCCCTTACCCTTTGATCGCCTCGACCAGCGTCGTGCCTAGCCGCGCCGGCGAGGGCGATACTTTTATCCCAGCCGATTCCATCGCCGCGATCTTGTCTTCCGCGCCGCCCTTGCCGCCGGAGATGACCGCGCCCGCATGGCCCATGGTGCGGCCGGCCGGCGCCGTGCGCCCGGCGATGAAACCGGCCATCGGCTTGCTTCGGCCACGCTTGGCTTCGTCCTTGAGGAACTGCGCGGCGTCTTCCTCGGCCGAACCGCCGATCTCGCCGATCATGATGATCGACCTGGTCTCGTCATCGGCGAGGAACATTTCGAGCACGTCGATGAATTCGGTGCCCTTGACGGGGTCGCCGCCAATGCCAACGGCGGTGGTCTGGCCGAGGCCGACATTGGTGGTCTGGAACACTGCCTCATACGTAAGCGTTCCCGACCGCGAAACAACGCCGACCGAGCCCTTGCGGAAGATGTTTCCGGGCATGATCCCGATCTTGCATTCGTTGGGCGTCAGCACGCCCGGGCAGTTCGGCCCGATCAGCCGCGACGTCGAGCGGTCGAGCCGCGCCTTGACCCTGATCATGTCCATCACCGGGATACCTTCGGTGATGCAGATGATCAGCGGGATCTCGGCCTCGATCGCTTCCAGGATGGCCTCGGCGGCACCCGCCGGCGGCACATAGACGACGGAGGCGTTGGCGCCGGTCTTTTCCTTGCCCTCGGCGACGGTGGCGAAGATCGGCAGGCTCTCGCCCTTCGCGCCGGTCCACGTCTCGCCACCCTTCTTCGGGTGGATGCCGCCGACCATTTTCGTGCCGTGATAAGCCAGCGCCTGTTCGGTGTGGAACGTGCCGGTCTTGCCGGTCAGGCCCTGCACCAGCACCTTGGTGTTCTTGTCGACGAGAATGGACATTTTTTGCGACCTGATCAGTGATTGCGGAAGGGGTTCATGGCGACCACGGAGCCATAAGACTGCCCGTGGTTGAGGTCTTCGGTGTAGAGTATCTTGACGCCAAGGCGCTCGGCGGCGGCGATGATGGCGCCATCCCAATATGAAATCTGGTAGCGTTGCGCGTTCGCGACGCCCCGCATTACAACGGCGCTATCCAGATCCTGGCAGGGCTTCATGGAGATCGCGGCGACCCATTCGGCCGCCTTCGCCGGCGCCAGTGTGACCTCAGCTCGCTTGGTCACGTTGACATAGAACTCCTGCAGCACCTGTGCGGAGGTCGAATAGTCTTCCTTGGCGATCAACTCCACGGCGCGCTCATACTTCGCGCGCTCGGCCTTGTGTCCGATGGCGGCATAGACGAGGATGTTCGTGTCGAGGAAGCAGTCAGCGATCATAGAGAGCTTCCCGGTTCCATTTCTTGCTACCCATGTCGCCTGCCGCCTCGCGGGCGAGCCGCAGAAGGGCCTGCCGTGCCTCGTCCTTGGCGTACCGCTTGGCGGCCACTGCCGAGAAAAACTCCCGCACCATGGCGTTGACGGTCGTTCGCTGTTCGGCGGCCGTCAGCTTGACCTGCTCCAAGACCTCGTCTTCGACTGCCAGAGTGATGTTCTTCATTTCTCTTTTCTCCTGCGCCTACTTCACACAGTATATGTGTAACTGTGTGGCAGTCGCAAGTTCGTTACAGCCGCTTCAGGTCGGCGACGGTGAGGTCGCTTTTGGCATTGCCGGTGTTGAGCGTCGTTGCCGGCTCGAACATCAGCACCACGGGTTCCGCGGTCAGCGAGCGCGGCCGGTGTTCGACGCCACGCGGCACGACGATGAAATCGCCCTCGCCGAGCTCGACCGGACCATCGCGGAAATCGATGGCGATACGCCCGCGCAGCACGAGGAAGGCTTCGTCCTCATGGTCATGCGCATGCCAGTCGAACATCTCGCCGAACTTGGCGACCTTCGCCTGGCTGTCGTTGACATCGCCGGCGATATGCGGATCGAAAACCTTGCTGATCTTTTGATCCGCCGCCTCGACGAGGTTTATCTTGCGCGGAGGCATCCGCTCAGCCCTTCACTGCCGCCACGATCTTCTTGGCAGCATCATCGAGATCATCGGCCGACACCACGTTGAGACCGCTGTCGTTGATGATCTTCTTGCCAAGCTCGGCATTGGTGCCTTCCAGGCGCACCACCAGCGGCACTTCCAGCCCGACTTCCTTGACCGCGGCAATGACGCCCTCGGCAATGATGTCGCACTTCATGATGCCGCCGAAGATGTTGATCAGGATGCCCTTGACCGCCGGATCCTTGGTGATGATCTTGAACGCCGCCGTCACTTTTTCCTTGGACGCACCGCCGCCGACATCGAGGAAGTTGGCGGGTTCGGCGCCGTAGAGCTTGATGATGTCCATCGTCGCCATGGCGAGGCCGGCGCCGTTGACCATGCAGCCGATATTGCCGTCGAGCGCGACATAGGCGAGGTCGTATTTCGACGCCTCAATCTCCTTCTCGTCCTCTTCGGTGGTGTCGCGCAGGTCGAGCACGTCGGGATGACGGAACAGCGCGTTGTTGTCGAACGACACTTTCGCGTCGAGCACGCGCAGCCGGCCGTTCTTCATGACGATCAGCGGGTTGACCTCGAGCAGGCTCATGTCCTTCTCGACGAAGGCCTTGTAGAGGATAGGGAACAGCGTATCGCCGTCCTTGGCCGCATCGCCGTCGAGCTTGAGCGCGCCGTTGAGCGCCTTCAGGTCGGCTGCCGTGACGCCTTTTTCCGGATCGATGGCGACGGTGATGATCTTTTCGGGCGTGTCATGGGCGACCGCTTCGATGTCCATGCCGCCTTCGGTCGAGACGACGAAGGCGATGCGGCCGACCGAACGGTCGACCAGGATCGACAGATAGAGCTCGCGCTCGATGTCGGCGCCGTCCTCGATATAGAGGCGGTTGACCTGCTTGCCGGCCGGACCGGTCTGCTTGGTCACCAGCGTGTTGCCCAGCATCTCATTGACGTTGGCGACGACGTCGGCCACCGATTTCGCCAGCCGCACGCCGCCCTTGGCGTCCGGGCCGAGCTCGGTGAATTTGCCCTTGCCGCGGCCGCCGGCATGGATCTGGCTCTTCACCACATAGAGCGGGCCCGGCAGCGCCTTGGCGGCGGCTTCCGCTTCGCTCGCCTTGAACACCGGCACGCCTTCGGCCACCGGCGCGCCAAAGCTCTTCAGCAGCGCCTTGCCCTGATACTCATGGATGTTCATCTGGATGGTCTCCGGATCGACTGGGGGTTCACTTGCTGGAGATTCATTTGGAGGCGAGTTGCGGCGCGATCTTGACGCAGGCCTCGGTCAGGCCCTGCACCGTCGCCACCGAGGAGTCGAACATCTTCTGCTCGCTCTTGTTGAGCTCGATCTCGATGATGCGCTCGACGCCGCCGGCGCCGATCACCACGGGAACGCCGACATAGGTGTTCTTGACGCCATACTGGCCGGAGAGATACGCCGCGCACGGCAGCACGCGCTTCTTGTCCTTGAGATAGGCTTCGGCCATCGAGATCGCCGAAGCGGCCGGCGCGTAATAGGCCGAACCGGTCTTGAGCAAGCCGACGATCTCGGCGCCGCCGTCGCGGGTGCGCTGGACGATCTGGTCGAGCTTCTCCTTCGAGGTCCAGCCCATCTTGATGAGGTCGGGCAGCGGAATGCCCGATACCGTCGAGTAGCGGATCATCGGCACCATGGAATCGCCGTGGCCGCCGAGCACGAAGGCGGTGACGTCCTCGACCGAGACCTTGAATTCCTCGGCCAGGAAATAGCGGAAGCGCGCGCTGTCGAGCACGCCGGCCATGCCGACGACATGGCTGTTGGGCAGGCCCGAGAATTTCTGCAGTGCCCAGACCATGGCGTCGAGCGGGTTCGTGATACAGATGACGAAGGCCTTCGGCGCATACTTCTTCAGGCCGGCGCCGACCTGTTCCATGACCTTGAGGTTGATGCCCAGAAGGTCGTCGCGGCTCATGCCGGGCTTGCGCGGCACGCCGGCGGTGACGATGCAGACGTCGGCGCCTTCGATGCCGGCATAGTCGTTGATGCCGGTGAGCCTGGAGTCGAAGCCATCGACAGGCGACGACTGCGCGATATCGAGCCCCTTGCCCTGCGGGATACCTTCGGCAATATCGAACAGCACCACGTCGCCGAGGTCCTTGAGGCCGATCATGTGAGCGAGCGTGCCGCCGATCATGCCAGAGCCGATAAGCGCTATCTTGTTGCGTGCCATGTGAGGATGTTTTCCCTTTGTCGGTGACGACGTCTCAAATCTCTGGTGATTTGATGGCGGCGTCGAAGAAGAGGCCGGAATGCTGCGGGGAACCGCGAATTTTCGCCGCACCCAATAGCCCCGGCATGGAAAAAATTCAAACGATTATTTTGGCGTCAGTGTTTTCAATCGGTTAGATCATTTGGGATTTACGTAAACGTCAAAGTTTATAAGCCGGCTTGAGAAGAAGTAGCCGATGAAGATGGAAATCGTAAGGCTGGATACCGGCGATGACGCCCTTGTGATGGCGGTCGCCAAGGATGTGTTCGACGAGCAGGTCAGGCCGGATCGGCTGGCTCGACAACAACAGAGCCCTTGATCGTGCTGGCGAGATAGAGGCGCGCGAAGGAACGCTACGGATCCGATTTCTAGGCCTGCGCCTGCTGTCCCTCTGGCGCCGGCTTCCCTTTCTGCCGCTCCGCCCAATCCTCCAGCCAGTCGCGGCTTTGCATCTCGATCAGCCGCGATGCGGTGCGCTCGAACTCGAAGACTTCAACGCCGCGCTTGGCTGCATAAAGCTGCGGCGGCTGCGCTTCGGCGCTCACCACCAGCCGCACATGATGGTCGTAGAGCGTGTCGATCAGCAGGATGAAGCGCTTGGCCTCGTTGCGTTTGCCTTCGCCGAGCACCGGGACGTGGTCGATGAAAATGGTTGAGAAGCGCCCGGCGATCGCCAGGAAATCACGTGCGCCAAGCGGCTTCTCGCAGAGATCGGCGAAGGAGAACCGCGCCGCATCGCCCGCCGCACGCGGCACGATCACCTGCCGCCCTTTGAGGGCCAGCGACGTCTCGGCGGTCGGCGCGCCCCGCGTCATGGCTTGCCATGCCTCGTCGAGTAGCTCGTCCGCCGCCGCATCGGCCGGCGTCACATAGACCGGTGTCCGGGCGAGCTTTTCCAGCCGGTAGTCCTTGTCGGCATCGAGCGCCAGCACCTGTGTGTGCCGCTCCAGTATGCCGATGAAGGGCAGGAAAAGCTGGCGGTTCAGCCCGTCGCGGTAGAGGTTTTCCGGCGCCACATTCGAGGTGGCGACCAGCACCACGCCGCTGGCAAACAGCGCCGAAAACAACCTGGACAGGATCATCGCGTCGGCAATGTCGGTGACCGAGAACTCGTCGAAGCACAGCACCCAGGCTTGCTCGGCAAGGGCCTTGGCCACCGGCGGGATCGGATCGTCTTCCCTGACGTCGCCATTCTTGCGCGCCTGCCGGTGCTTCTGGATACGGTCCTGCACGTCGGCCATGAAGTCGTTGAAGTGGACGCGGCGCTTGCGCCGCACCGGCAGCAAGTCGAAGAACATGTCCATCAGCATGGTCTTGCCGCGGCCGACGCCGCCATGGATGTAGAGGCCTTTGACGGCCTCATGCGTCTCGCGCTTGCGGGCGAACAGCCAACCCAGCGCGCTCGACTTATGCGCCAGCCGCTTGGCCGAAATCTCATCGGTCAGCCGGTCGAGCGCCGCAACGATCCGTTCCTGCGCCGGATCGCGGTCGATCGTACCGGTTTCCACCAGATGGTCGTAGCGCTGCCTGACGGTCGCATGGGTCTGGAGGCCGTCACGCAGATGCATCGGTCACGTCGTTCTGGAGCGATTCCGGGAACCGGAATTGCGTAAAACAAAAACTATCTCGTAAGTGAAATCGGCTGGCCGTTGGAAGTCTGGCCGTCGAATTTCGAGCCGCCCGAGGAATAGAGCCGCGCCAGCGCACCGCCGCTCTCGTCATAGAGCGTCAGCTGTTTGCCGGCGACGTTCCACGACTTGACGCCGTCCATCGGTGCCGGGCAGTGCAGCGGCCCGGCGCGGAAGCCGGCGCCGAATTTGGTCTGCGGTGTCGCCACCTTGCAGCTCTGGCCCGCAACGCTGGCGTTCCAGACACCGGCAACGCTGGCGGCGGTCACGTCCGAAGCGCCGGCTGGCGCCGAACCGTCCGAAGGCAGCGCGGCGACCTGCGTGTTCGCGGGAGCGGTCGGGAATTGCGACGGGTCGGTGGTGCCGGGCGATGCCGGCGGCGGCAATTGGTTCGCCGTCACCTTGCCGGCGGGCGCGGCCTCCAGCGGTGCCGGCTGCTGGTCATCCATCGAGGAAAAACGTGAGGTCGAACAGCCGCTCGCAACGAGCGCCGCCAGCGATATGGCCACCAGACCGGGTTTCGAAAAAGTCATTCCAACCTCCGTCGGATCCGGCTGGGGGGAAGCCGTCCGCACAATCTCACCCCCACCAAGATGGAGAAGGTGGCGAAATTTCAACCCGATATGGTTAAAATACAGTTTGCAGCCAGAAGTGTTGCAATTTTATCGCAACGGGGACGGCTGACCGCTTGTCGCGGGTCGCTTGGGAATTCCGGTCAACACTTCGTCGGTGGACGCTTGCGCGAACCGCCTTAGCGCCTATGTCTGGAAAACGAAACCCTGCTGGAGCCGCAAATTGGCCGCGAGAAAGACTGCCGCCAATCGCTATTACAGCGGCCCGCCCAGCGACCATTTCGACGGCGCATTGTTCTTCAATCCCGACGGCCAGCCACCCGGCCGTTTCGCCGACCTGCTGAAATGGCAGTTGAATGGCCAGCGCTCGAAATGGCCGGCGAGCGATGCAAGCCCCTTTCCGCAGGCGAAACCGACGGCTCGGGTCGAGGGCGCCGCGCTGGAAGTGACCATGGTTGGTCATTCCACCTTGCTGGTCCAGACGGCCGGTCTGAACATTCTTACCGATCCGGTGTGGTCGCTGCGCGCGTCGCCGCTTTCCTTCGCCGGACCAAAACGCATCAATGCGCCAGGCATCGCCTTTGCCGACCTGCCGCCGATCGACCTCGTTCTGGTCAGCCACAACCACTATGACCATCTCGACCTCGCCACGTTGAAGCGGCTGAAGGGCGGCCACGACCCGCTGGTGCTCACTCCGCTCGGCAACGACGCCATCATCGAAGCCGCCGTGCCAGGCATGCGACTGTCGGCGCATGACTGGGGCGACAGGGTCGAGATCGGCAATGGCGCCGCTGTCCATGTCGAGCCGGTGCATCACTGGTCGGCGCGTGGCGCCCGCGACCGGCGCATGGCGCTGTGGGCCGGCTTCGTCGTCGAAACACCTGACAGCAGGCTCTATTTCGCCGGCGACACCGGCTTTCACAATGGCATCAACTACCGGCTGATGGCTGAGAAACATGGCGGTTTCCGCTTCGCCATCCTGCCGATCGGCGCCTATGAGCCACGCTGGTTCATGGCGCCGCAGCACCAGAACCCTGGGGAAGCGGTGCAAGGTATGACGCTGTGCAATGCCGCCCATGCCGCCGGCTGTCATTGGGGAACTTTCCAGCTCACTGACGAGCCGATAGACGAGCCGGCGCGCAAATTGACCGAGGCGCTTGACGATCAAGGCATCGCACGCGAGCGCTTTCGCGCCTTGCGGCCGGGCGAGGTCTGGGATGTGCCGGAGCACATAGCGCCCTGATCCGCATCGGTTTCGACGGAACCCCAGCGCGGCAACCGCGTTTTCAAGTGGTTGAAAAGTCTGTCGGTTTGCGAGGCATTGCCATGCTCAAATGGATCATCATTCTCCTGATCGTCGCCGCAGCGGCGAGCCTGCTCGGCATGCCGGCTCTGGCAGGTGCCGCCGCCACCGGTGCGCGCATCCTTATCGGCATCGTTCTGATCATCTTCCTGCTGGTGGTGCTGGGCATTTTCGCCGTCACATAAGTCCGGCGCTTTCGCCGTGACCAAGCCGCGGCGCACTGGTAATTCCTGCCCGTTTCCGCCATATAGCGCCAAACGGACACGGAATTTTTCGGAGCAATGGCCAGCACTGCCCCTTTCGCCAAGATGAACGGCATCGGCAACGAGATCATCGTTGCCGATATGCGTGGCCGTGCCGATCGGGTGACGGCGGCGGCGGCGATTGCGCTGAACGCCGATGCCGCGACCAGCTTCGACCAGATCATGGCGATCCATGACGCCAGGACGCCGGGCACCGCCTTTTTCATCGACATAGTGAACTCCGACGGAACCGGTGCGCAGGCCTGCGGCAATGGCATGCGCTGCGTCGTCCAGGCGCTCGCCGCCGAGACCGGCCAGAAGATCTTCACCTTCGAAACCGTGGCGGGCATCCTCAATGCGCGCGAACATGCCGACGGTTCGATCTCGGTCGATATGGGCACGCCCCGCTTCGGCTGGCAGGATATCCCGCTGGCCGAGGAATTCCGCGACACCCGCATGATCGAGCTGCAGATCGGCCCGATCGATGCTCCGGTGCTGCATTCGCCCTCGGTCGTTTCAATGGGCAACCCGCACGCCATCTTCTGGGTCGACCGCGACGTCTGGTCCTATGAGCTCGACCGCTTCGGTCCGCTGCTCGAGAACCACCCGATGTTCCCCGAGCGCGCCAACATCACCATCGCTCAGGTTACTTCGCCCGAAACGATGATCATCCGCACCTGGGAGCGCGGCGCCGGACTGACCAAGGCCTGCGGCTCGGCCGCCTGCGCCGCCGTCGTGGCCGCTGCCCGCACCAACCGGACCGGCCGCAGCGTCAGTCTGTTGACCCCCGGCGGCGGCATGCTGCATGTCGAATGGCGCGACGATGACCACGTGGTCCTGACGGGCGCCGCCGAATGGGAATTTTCCGGCAGCTTCGACCCGTCGAACGGGACATGGGCCCGCGACACCGAAAGCGCGGCCTGATGTCCGCTCTGCCCAAGAGCCCGATGTCCCAGGGCATCGATGTCGTCACCTTCGGCTGTCGGCTCAACACCTATGAATCGCAGGTGATGCGGCGCGAGGCTGAAAGTGCCGGTCTGGGCGCGCTGGAAGGTGGCGCCATGATCTTCAACACCTGCGCCGTGACAGGCGAAGCAGTGCGCCAGGCCAAGCAGGCGATCCGCAAGGCGCGCCGCGACAACCCGCAGGCGCGCATCATCGTCACCGGCTGCGCCGCGCAGACCGAGCCTGAAAAATTCGCCGCCATGGACGAGGTCGATCTCGTGCTCGGCAATGAAGAGAAGCTGAAGGCCAACTCCTATCGCGCACTGCCGGATTTCGGCGTCAACGACACCGAAAAGGCACGCGTCAACGATATCTTTTCGGTGCGTGAGACCGCAGGCCACATGGTCGACGCCATCGAGGGCCGGGCACGCGCCTTCGTCCAGGTGCAGAATGGCTGCGACCACCGCTGCACCTTCTGCATCATTCCCTACGGCCGCGGCAATTCGCGCTCGGTGCCGATGGGCGCCGTGGTCGAGCAGGTCAAGCGGCTCGCCGGCAACGGCTATGCCGAGATCGTTCTGACCGGCGTCGACATGACATCATTCGGCGCCGATCTGCCGGGCGCGCCGAAGCTCGGCAGGCTGGTGAAAACAATCCTGAAACAGGTGCCGGACGTGAAGCGCCTGCGGCTGTCCTCCATCGATTCGATCGAGGCCGACGACGATCTGCTCGACGCCATCGCCACCGAGCCGCGGCTGATGCCGCATCTGCATCTGTCGCTGCAGTCGGGCGACGACATGATCCTGAAGCGGATGAAGCGCCGGCATCTGCGCGACCAGTCGATCCGCTTCTGCGAGGATGTGCGCAAGCTGCGCCCCGGTATCGTCTTCGGCGCCGACATCATCGCCGGCTTCCCGACCGAGACCGACGAAATGTTCGAGAACTCGGAAAAAATCGTCGAGGAGTGTGGCCTGACCCATCTCCACGTCTTCCCGTTCAGCCCACGCGAAGGCACGCCTGCCGCGCGCATGCCCCAGCTCCGCCGCGAATTGGTCAAGCAGCGCGCCGCCCGGCTGCGCGCCGCCGGTGAAGTTGCGTATATCAGGCATCTGTCGTCGCTCACCGGTACGCGTCAGTCGATCCTGATCGAGCGCGACGGCCTTGGCCGTACCGAGGGTTTTACGCTTGCCGCACTCGGCACGGGCGCACCGGGTGAGATCGTCGAGGCCGATATATCAGGCCACGATGGTAGCAGGCTGATCGCGGCGCCCCTCGCCGCCCGCGCGGCCTGAGAAACGCAAAGCATGGCTGGTTTTTTCAAGAAGATATTTTCGTTCGGCAAGAAAGAGGTGGTCGAGGAGCGGGTCGACGAGGCCGCCCCGCTGCCGCCGATCAAATGGGAAGCGCTCGAGGCGCTGAAGCCGGCGGCCGAGCAGGTCGTTCCGGAGTTCTTGAAGCGTGACGAGCTGGAGCGCGAGGCGGAAACTGCGCCGACGCCGACGACGGTCGAGCCGGAAGTGATCCCCGCGCCGGAATCGGCGCCTGTCGAGAAGCCGGTGCCCGAGCCGGCACCGGCCATTCCGCCAGCACCGGAGCCGACTATTCCCTCCGAGCCGGAACCCCTGCCGGAGCTCGAGCCGGAAGAAGAACCCGCGCCCGAGACGCCTGCCGAGCCGCCGGCGCCCGAGGAGATACCAACACCTCCCGCCGTTCCGGAGCCTGCTCCCGAACCGCAGCCGCAGGAGGTCCCGCCACCCGCGCCGGCCGAGCCGGAGATCGTCCCGTCACGCCCGGAACAGCAGCCGGAACCGGAACCGGTCGAAGTGCCGACACCGGGGCCGGCCCCTGCTCAGCCATTATCAGAGGTCAGCGCCGCCCCTCATCCGCCTGCTGGCACCTTCTCTCCGTCTGAAGACGGGGAGAAGGAAGAAGTTTCAGCACCGACGCCCGAAGCCCCGCCTGCCGAAATCGCACCTCCCATTCGCCAGCCGGCGCCGATCGAATCGCAGCCGGTCATTGCGGAAATTGCGCCCGAGCCGCAGTCTCTTCCACAACCCGCGCCGGAGCCAAAAGCCGCACCCGGCAAGGTGACCGTCACCAAGAAGGTCGAGCAGAAGGCCGAGCCACAGAAGGCGCCGGAGCCGGCACCGAGGCGCTCATGGTTCCAGCGCATGAAGGACGGGCTTGCCCGCTCCTCCAAGGAGCTCACCGGCAACATTGCCGGCGTCTTCACCAAGCGCAAGCTGGACGAAGAGACTTTGCAGGACCTTGAGGATGTGCTGATCCGTGCCGATCTCGGCATGGAGACGGCCTTGCGCGTTACCGACGCGCTGGCCGCCAGCCGCTACGGCAAGGACGTCTCCGACACCGAGGTCCGCGCCATCATGGCGGCCGAGGTGGAAAAAGTGCTGGCCCATGTCGCCATGCCGCTGGAGCTCGACCTTTCACACAAGCCGCATGTCATCCTGGTGGTCGGTGTCAACGGCACCGGCAAGACCACAACTATCGGCAAGCTGGCCGCCAAGCTCACCGATGGTGGCCTGTCGGTGATGCTCGCCGCCGGCGACACCTTTCGCGCCGCCGCGATCGAGCAACTGAAGATCTGGGGCGAGCGGACGAAATCGCCTGTGATCGCCTCAAAGATCGGCGCCGATGCCGCGGGACTGGCCTATGACGCCTTCGAGAAGGCCAAGGAGGCCGGTTCCGACGTGCTGATCATCGACACCGCCGGCCGCCTGCAGAACAAGACTGAACTGATGGCGGAGCTCGAAAAGATCGTCCGCGTGCTTGGCAAACTCGACCCGGAAGCACCGCACACCGTGCTGCAGACGGTCGACGCCACCACCGGCCAGAACGCGCTCAACCAAGTCGAGATCTTCCGCAATATCGCCGGCGTCAACGGCCTGGTGATGACCAAGCTGGACGGCACGGCGCGCGGCGGTATTCTGGTGGCGATCGCGGCAAAGCACAAATTGCCGGTCTATTTCATCGGCGTCGGCGAACAGGTCGACGACCTCGAACCTTTCTCGGCAAGCGAATTCGCCAGGGCGATCGCTGGAGTAGCTTAACAAGCATGTCCCAAAAAGTTGCAGACTTTTTGGATCAGATCATGCGCAAGAAAGAGATTCCATGAACCCACCCATTCTCGAACGCGATCCGTCGGACCCGCAGAAGCAGAAGAAGGAAGGCGTCAATCCGCTGCTCAAGCTGGTGCTGGAGCTGGGTCCGTTGATGGTGTTCTTCTTCGCCAATGCGCGCGGCGGATGGCTGGTGCAGAAATTCCCTGTTCTGGCCGAGTTCGGCGGGCCGATTTTCGTCGCCACCGGGCTGTTCATGGCCGCCACGGCAATCGCCCTGATCGCCTCGTGGCTGCTCACCCGCACCTTGCCGATCATGCCGATGGTGTCGGGCGTCGTCGTCTTCATCTTCGGCGCGCTGACGCTCTATCTGCAGGACGACATCTTCATCAAGATGAAGCCGACCATCGTCAACACGCTGTTCGGCGGCGTGCTGCTCGGCGGGCTCTACTTCGGCAAGTCGCTGCTTGGCTATGTCTTCGATTCGGCCTTCAGCCTCGACGCCGAAGGCTGGCGGAAACTGACCTTCCGCTGGGGCCTGTTCTTCCTGTTCCTGGCCATCGTCAATGAGGTGGTGTGGCGCAATTTTTCCACCGACGCCTGGGTTACTTTCAAGGTCTGGGGCATCATGCCGATCACGCTTCTGTTCACCTTCAGCCAGATGCCGCTGATCCTGCGTCATTCACTCGAGGACAAGGCCGGCAAAGAAGAGAGAACCGGAAAGTAGAAAAAGCGGTTCTGCGTTCGTGAAACAATGAACCGTTCTGGGGAGAGGGACATGGAATTCATCACCACGCGCGACCAGTTGAGGACGATCTACAAGACGCCACGGCCGACCGACGGTTCTATCCGCAAGGAGCTGAAAAAACTTGACGGTCATTGCCGCTCCTTCATCGGCAAGAGCCCGTTCGTGCTGATCGGCTCGTCCGACGGTGCCGGCAACGCCGACGTGACGCCGAAGGGCGACAAACCGGGCTTTGCCACCGTTCTCGACGACACCACCATCGCCATTCCCGACCGGCCCGGCAACAACCGGCTCGACACGCTGGAGAACATCCTCCTCAATCCCTCGGTCGGGCTGCTCTTCCTCATTCCCGGCATGAACGAGACGCTGCGCGTCAATGGCGACGCCCGCATCACCGTCGACGCAAATTTGCGCGAACGGCTCGCCGTCGACGGTAGGGAGCCGCAAAGCGTCGTCGTGGTCAGCGTCAAGGCCGCCTACATGCACTGCGCAAAAGCCTTCATGCGCTCGGACCTGTGGAAGCCGGAAACCTGGTACGACCGTGCGACGCTGCCGACGCTCGGCCAGATCATGCGCGATCAGCTGGCGGTTGCCGATTCCGCCGAGGCGACCGACCGCTGGCTCGACGAGGAATACAAGAAGACGATGTGGTAGGTTTCCGGACGCGATTCGCGTCTGGACCGATTCCATACCTTGCTGAACATCCTTGCCATTTCCGGCAGCCTGCGCGCGGCTTCCACCAATTCGGCGCTGATCGCCGCACTGGCCCGCGAAGCGCCGTCCGGCTGCCGCGTCACCGTCCATGACGGGCTTGGCCGGCTGCCCATCTTCAATCCCGATGATGAGGGCGAGCGGACGCCGCTCGAAGCCTCCAAGCTGATCGATGCCGTCACTCGAGCCGACGGCGTGATCGTCTCCTGTCCGGAATATGCCCATGGCGTGCCGGGCGGGCTGAAGAACGGGCTCGACTGGCTGGTCTCGCGCGACGCCGCCGTCGCCAAGCCGGCTATGCTGGTGCACGCCTCGCCGCGCTCGCTGTTTGCCCGCGCCGCACTGGCCGAGATCATGCGCACCATGTCGTTCGCGCTTTGCGACGATGTGCTGGAGATTGCCCTGCTCGGCAAGAAGCCGCCGGAGGTCGAGAGCATCCTGGCGGAGCCGGCGAACCGGCAAGCGATGCGCGATGCGCTGAATGCTTTCGCGGACTTTATCCGCGCCCGTTGAGTGCCGACCCACCACGCATTCGTCATCCTAGGGCGAAGCAAGGAGCGAAGCGACGCGGCGCAGACCCTAGGATGACGAAGGAAAGGGGCTCGCCATGCCTTCGAAATCAACCCTTTCGCAGCGTCTCCACATCCGTCTTCCCAACATACCAATCACGCGCATTGACCTCCTCGAAAACCACCCAGACATCGTTATTGCCGAGGCCGGTGGCGTCCATGATGGCCGCCGTGACCTTTTTGGCGATGTCCGCCTTCTTGCCCGCCGGATCGGCTGATATCACTTCCTTGACGATGCGGATGTTGACGAATGGCATTTTGTCCTCCCGGGATGTTCGTGCTCGCGACCCGCTTCGATGAAACCTCGAACGGCCGCCAGTGCTCAAGTCTCAGTATGTCTTGGCGCCGTTGACCATCAGCCGCACCATGTAGAGCGACGTGGTGCCGGCGATGTAGAGGCAATTCAGCTTGTTGCCGCCGAACACGCAATTGGCGGTGACTTCCGGTACCTTGACCTTGCCGATCAGCGTGCCGTCCGGATCGTAGCAATGGATGCCGTCGGCGGCACTGGTCCAGATGCGGCCGTCCTCGTCGAGCCTGAAGCCGTCGAACAGGCCGGCGGTGCAGTCGGCGAAGACTTTTTCGCCCGAAACCTTCTTGCCACCCTTGCCGACATTGAACACCCGCATATGTGCCGGATTCTGCGCGCCATGCGTGCGGCCGGTGTCGACGACATAAAGCTTGCTCTCGTCTAGGGAGAAAGCGAGCCCGTTGGGCCGGACCATGTCGGTGATGACGGCTTCGACCTCGCCGGTGCCGGGATCGACCCGGTAGACATGACAGGCGCCGATTTCGCTCTCGGCCCTGTCCCCCTCATAATCCGTATCGATGCCGTAGCTTGGATCGGTGAACCAGATCGAACCGTCGGATTTCACCACCGCGTCGTTGGGCGAATTCAGCCGCTTGCCCTTCCATTTGGACGCGATCGTGGTGACCGAGCCGTCGAACTCGGTGCGGCTGACACGGCGGCCCGAATGCTCGCAGGTGATCAGCCGGCCCTCCCGGTCGACGCTGTTGCCGTTCGAATTGCCGGACGGCTGCCGGAAGACGCTGACATTGCCGTCGGTCTCGTCATAGCGCAGCATGCGATTGTTGGGGATATCGGACCAGACGACATAGCGGCCGGCGGCGAACCAGGCCGGCCCCTCCGCCCACTGGCATCCGGTGAACAGCTTCTCGACCTGCGCGTTGCCGTTGAACAGCCGCGCGAAGCGCGGATCGAGAATTTCATAATAGTCTGCGGCCGCCATGCTTTCCTCCCGGCATCAATGACACCGGATCAAGCCAGCCGGAGGGACAGAAGGCAATGTGGGTACGCACAGTGTCATGCAAAAGATCGCTTGCCGGCTCTGCGCATGACGTTAATGCATGTCGCCCAAAAGTGGCCCCGGTTTGGGAGAACGACATGCATAAAAACAAAGACCTAAAGCGCGTCGCCTGAATCCGTTCAACGCGACGCGCTTTAGCGCCGCATTAACCGGCTATGCGTCCAGCGCAATGGTGCATTGCAACATCTTCTTTTTGCAATGCACCATTACTATGTCATGCTTCGTATCGATCAAGGGAGGAAGAAACCGCCGCCGAAACGCGGCGCCAAAAAGGAACCTTGCTATGATCCTCGACAGTCTCATGACCCGCGCTCGCAACAGCATTGCCAAGCGCAAGCACTACAACCGCCTTGTCGCCGAAATCGACAGCTTTTCCAGCCGCGATCTGGCCGACATGCGCGCCGACCGCTCGGAAATGCTCTACCAGATCCACAAGCAGATCTACGGCTGATCTCAAGTCTCGTAACACGCGCCGCCAAGGTGCATTGAGATTCAGGTCAGGCCGAGACGAAAACGGTGGTTTCCGAGAACCGGAGCGGAGCGTACTTAAGTACGTGAGCACCGGAAGCGCAGGAAGCCGCCGTTTGCAGGCCGGCATCACCTGAATATCAATGCACCGCCAGCGCCTTGTCGATCTGCGGCAGCAAGAGATCTCTCGCCGTCTCGGGCGTCAGCGGGCCGACATGCTTGTAGGCGATCTTGCCGTCCTTGCCGATGACGAAGGTTTCCGGCACGCCATAGACGCCCCAGTCGATCGCCGCGCGGCCCGCTTCGTCGACCCCTATCGCCTGGAACGGATTGCCGAGATCGCCGAGGAACCGGCGTGCGTTTTCGGGCCGGTCCTTGTAGTTCAGCGCCGCCATGGTGAAACGCTTGTCCTGCGACAGCGCCAGAAGCACCGGGTGCTCTTCGCGGCATGGCGCGCACCACGACGCGAAGACGTTGACCAATGTGACCTTGCCGGCGAAGGTTTTCGAATCGAGCCCCGGCAGGTTTGACCCCTCCAGCGCCGGCAGGCTGGTTTGCGGCGCAGGCAGGCCGATCAGGGCCGACGGCACTTCCGAAACATCGCGCCCCGACAGCAGCTGCGACAGGAACAGTCCGGCCAGGCCGAGGAAGATCAGCAGCGGCAACAGCACGAACAGGCGACGAGTGCGCGGGGGCGGCGTTTCCGTTTCGGTGCTCATGGCTTTGCCGCCTTGTCGGAGCGCCGCCGCACGCCGGACGCCTCCAGTTCGGCAAGCTCACGCTTGCGCGCCCGCTGGTCGAGCAGGATCCAGCCGATCAATCCGGCCAGCACCACGGCCGTGATGCCGTAGGCGGCGGTCACGTAGAGTGCATGCGCGCTCATGCGGCAGGCCCCGCTGAAGTGCGGCCTTCCAAGCCGATCATGTCGCCCAGTCTAGACATGCTTTTCCTTAGCCTCGCTCCGTCGGCTTCGCAATCGGTCGCCGCGCCGCAGTCATACGCCGCGTCAATCCGTGCCATGGCGCAGCGCCAGCGCCGCCGAGACCGGACCCAGCACGCCAAGAAACAGGGTCAGCGCGGCAAGAATGAGGAAGGGCTGCAGAAACGGATCGGGATTGGCGGTCGCCCCATAGCTTGCCGAAACGCCGAAGATCAGCACCGGAATGGTCAGCGGCAGCACCAGCACCGAGATCAGCAGCCCGCCACGCGGCAGCGCCACTGCCACAGCAGCACCGGCGGCGCCGATGAACGTGATGGCCGGCGTGCCGACCAGAAGGGTCAGCGCCGTGGCGCCGATGCCGAGCGGCTCCATGTTCATGAACAGCCCGAGCAGGGGCGCGGCGACCACCAGCGGCAGCACGCTGCCCGCCCAATGCGCCAGGCATTTCACCAGCACCGTCAAGGCCAGCATGTGGCGGTCATTGCCGAGCACCAGGAGATCGAGCGAGCCGTCCTCGCGGTCGGCCTGGAACAGTCGGTCGAGACCGAGCAGGCAGGACAGCAGCGCGCCGATCCACAGGATGGCCGGTCCGATGCGGGCCAGCAGCTTCAGGTCCGGCCCGACACCGAACGGGATGGTGGCGATGACGGCAAGGAAGAAGATGACCCCGGTCAGCGCCCCGCCGCCCGCACGGATGTTGAGGCGGATGTCGCGGGCGAAGAGGGCTAGCATGGTATGAGATGCTCGCGCGCCATCATCAACCCGTTTCCCCCATCCTCAACTCCATTCCCTCGATCCCCAGCGGCAGATGCGTCGCCGCGACAATCATCCCGCCATCCGTGCAATGCTTGGCCATCAACCCCGCAAACCGCGCCTCCGACGCCTTGTCCAGCCCTGCTGTCGGCTCATCCAGCAACCACAATGGCCGGTGGCTGACCAGCAGTTTCGCGATCGCCGCCCGGCGCCGTTGCCCGGTCGACAGATAGCCGAACGGCAGATGGCCGATGCCACCGAGCCCGACCGTTTCCAGCGCCTCTTCGACGCCGAGCTGTCCGTCGCCGTTGAAGTCGCGCCAGAAGCGCAAATTCTCCGCCACGCTGAGCGCCGGCTTCATTGCGTTCTGGTGGCCAAGGTAGTGACAGGCCGACGCGATCGATGGGAACGCTTCGCCGCCACCTTCAATCTTCACGCTGCCTTCCGCCGCCGGCAGCAGCCCGGCGATGACCCGCAGCAGGGTCGACTTGCCCGATCCGTTCGGCCCGGTGACGATGAGCGCCCGACGCTCCTCCAAGGCAAAATCGATGCCGGAAAACACCGCCTCGCCGCCTCGCTCGCCGCACAGATTTTCGGCGATCAGCCGCATTCCTCGCCTGCCCTGAAACCATGTGTCGCGGCCGCTGCCGCATCGCACAAATTTGCTTTCAACTGTCTAGAACTATTCCAGAAAATTCTCTATATGCGGTGCATCCGTGCCAGCGGTCGGCACGGGAACAGAATTAGCGCCGAACCAGCGCACGCGCCGCCTTGAACGGCTCGGGTTGCTTGGGAACGGACAGCGGAAATGGCCGTACCCGCACCTTTGCGCGTGATTGCATGCCATCGGCGTCCGTTCCCTTTCAGGCTGAACAGACAAGGATCGCACGTGTCAAAATCCCTCGACAGTTTCAATTGCCGCCGCACGCTGACCGCAGGCGGCGCGGAGTATGCCTATTTCGACCTCATCGAGGCCGAGAAGAACGGTCTCACCGGCATCTCGCAGCTGCCCTATTCGATGAAGGTGCTGCTGGAAAACCTGCTGCGCAACGAGGACGGCCGCTCCGTCACCAAGGAATCGATCCAGGCGGTGGCCGGCTGGCTGACCGACAAGGGCACCGCCGGTGTCGAGATCGCCTATCGCCCGGCCCGCGTGCTGATGCAGGATTTCACCGGCGTTCCGGCCGTGGTCGACCTTGCCGCGATGCGCGACGCCATGGCTTCGCTCGGCGGCGATCCGCAGAAGATCAACCCGCTGGTGCCGGTCGACCTCGTCATCGACCATTCCGTCATCGTCGACGAATTCGGCACGCCGATGGCCTTCGCCCGCAATGTCGAGCTGGAATATGAGCGCAACGAGGAGCGCTACAAATTCCTCAAATGGGGCCAGCAGGCGTTCCGCAACTTCCGCGTCGTGCCGCCTGGCACCGGCATCTGCCATCAGGTCAACCTCGAATATCTCGGCCAGGTGGTGTGGACCAACACCGAGGACGGCGAAACGACAGCCTATCCCGACACCTGCGTCGGCACCGATTCGCACACCACCATGATCAACGGCCTTGGCGTGCTCGGCTGGGGCGTTGGCGGCATCGAGGCCGAGGCGGCCATGCTCGGCCAGCCTGTCTCCATGCTTTTGCCTGAGGTGATCGGCTTCCGCCTCACCGGCAAGCTCAAAGAAGGCGTCACCGCCACCGACCTCGTCCTCACCGTCACCCAGATGCTGCGTAAGAAGGGCGTCGTCGGCAAGTTCGTCGAGTTCTTCGGGCCGGGCCTCTCCAACATGACGCTGGCCGACCGCGCCACCATCGGCAACATGGCGCCCGAATATGGCGCCACCTGCGGCTTCTTCCCGGTCGACTCGGAAACCATCCGCTACCTCACAATGTCCGGCCGCAGCGAGGACCGCATCGCGCTGGTCGAGGCCTATGCCAAGGCTCAAGGAATGTGGCGTGAGACCGGCTCGACCGATCCGGTGTTCACTGATCTGCTCGAGCTGGAACTTGGCTCCGTCGTGCCGTCGATGGCCGGACCCAAGCGGCCCGAGGGCCGCGTCGCCCTGGAAGGCATTCCGGAAGGCTTCGCCAAGGCGATGGAGACCGAATACAAGAAGGCCGCCGAAATCTCCAAGCGCTACGCAGTCGAAGGCACCGACCATGATCTCGGTCATGGCGACGTCGTCATCGCCGCCATCACTTCGTGCACCAACACCTCGAACCCGAGTGTGCTGATCGGCGCCGGCCTCCTGGCCCGCAACGCCAACCGCCTCGGTTTGAAGCAGAAGCCATGGGTGAAGACCTCGCTGGCGCCGGGCAGCCAGGTGGTCGCCGAGTATCTGGAGAAATCCGGCCTGCAGAAGGAACTCGATCAGATCGGCTTCAACCTGGTCGGCTTCGGCTGCACCACCTGCATCGGCAATTCCGGCCCGCTGCCGGCGCCGATCTCGAAGACCATCAACGACAAGGGCCTGATCGCTGCCGCGGTCTTGTCCGGCAACCGCAACTTCGAAGGCCGCGTCTCGCCCGACGTGCAGGCGAACTATCTGGCCTCGCCGCCGCTGGTCGTCGCGCACGCGCTGGCCGGCACCGTCACAAAGGACCTGACCACCGAGCCGCTCGGCGAGGACAAGAACGGCGAGCCGGTCTACCTCAAGGATATCTGGCCGAGCTCGGCCGAGATCCAGGAGTTCATCGAGAAGAACGTCACCCGCGAGCTGTTCGCCCGCAAATATGCCGACGTCTTCAAGGGCGACGAGTACTGGCAGAACGTCAAGGCGCCGGAAGGCCAGACCTATGCCTGGGACGACAACTCGACCTATGTGCAGAACCCACCCTATTTCGCCGGCATGACGTCAGGTTTCGGCACGATCGGCGACATCAAGGGCGCCCGCGTACTCGGCCTGTTCGGCGACAAGATCACCACCGACCACATTTCGCCGGCCGGATCGATTAAGGCGGCCTCGCCGGCCGGCAAATACCTCACCGACCACGGCGTCGGCGTCGCCGACTTCAACCAGTACGGCACGCGGCGCGGCAATCACGAGGTGATGATGCGCGGCACCTTCGCCAACATCCGCATCCGCAACCACATGCTGGGCGAGAACGGCCGCGAGGGTGGCTACACCATCCACTACCCGTCGAAGGAAGAGGAATCGATCTACGACGCGGCGATGGAATACAAAAGGGAAGGCGTGCCGCTGGTTGTCTTCGCCGGCGTCGAATACGGCAACGGCTCGTCGCGCGACTGGGCGGCCAAGGGAACCAATCTCCTTGGTGTCCGCGCGGTCATCGCCCAGTCCTTCGAGCGCATCCATCGCTCGAACCTGGTCGGCATGGGCGTTATCCCCTTCGTCTTCGAGGAAGGCACCTCATGGGCATCGCTCAACCTCAAGGGAGACGAGCTGGTCGAGATCGACGGCTTGAGCACCATCAAACCGCGCCAGACGATGATCGCCAAGGTCACCTATGGCGACGGCACGGTGAAGAATGTGCCGATCATCTGCCGCATCGATACGCTGGATGAGCTCGATTACTTCAAGAACGGCGGCATCCTGCAATACGTGCTGCGCGATCTGGCTGCTTAGTACGGGAGTAAGGGAGTAGGGCAGTAAGGGAGTAGGGAAGGTGAAGACCTATTCCCCTATTCCCCTATTCCCCTATTCCCCTATTCCCCTACCTTCGGCTTCCCAAACCGCGCCGCTGCCGCCAAAAGCACGCTGAGCATCACGCCATTGAGGATGTGCCAGAGGAAGTGCGTTCCGAGCGGAAAGCTGCCGCAGACCACCGGGTCGATCATCCGGCAGATGACGGACACGACGAAGATCGCCGACCCCGCCAGATTATACCAGCCGGCGCGATTGCCGCTCACCGTCACCCAGACACCGAAGAAGGCGAGCGCCAGGAACGGCGGCAGATAGCCCGTCGTACCGTTCGACGCCTGGCGCAGCCAGTCCGGCACGGCAAGGGTTATCGCCCCGGCAAGCACATAGAAAGCGATGAAGATGGCGATGGCCTTGCCCCATCGCATGCCGAGGAAGCGACGCAGATTGAACAGCGTGTAGGCCAGCGTGAAGCCGGCGATCGGCAGCACGTCGGCCCAGACCGTGCCCTTGGTCGCAAAGGTGTGAAAGATCGTCGAGCCGATGCCGATCGCCACCACCCACCAGGCCAGCACCTCGGCGAAGGCGCCGGTGCCCAGCCTTCGCACCTCGCGCACGCCCCACAGGCCGGCGGCGATGAAGGCGAGATTGGTCAGGGCGTTGACCGGTTCGGACCAGAATTCCGGGCCGGTCCGCTCGCAATAGAGGTCGACCGGCGCCAAAAACGTTTGCCACATCGTGATTGCCGCCCGAATCGGTTTCTATCCTGAAGCGCAGATCCTTCCTATTGCGGGGTTGCGGTCGGCTGCAATGGCAAAATTTCACTGCAACGTGACTTCCCGTTGACTTCCGGTTCTGCCACATATTTTAGCAATCAAGATAAAGCCGGCACCACCGGCGGGAATCGGAATGGCCATGGCCTCGCGAAAATCATTGTGGCTGGCAGCTCTTGCGCTGGCCTTCTCGGCGTCTGCCGGCGCCGGGCATGCCGGCGAATCCGATCGCGCCCATGCCGACCGGGTCCAGATCGACAGGCCCCAGATCGACAGGCCATTGGGCGTGGTCGAGCTGTTCACCAGCCAGGGCTGCAGTTCCTGCCCGCCGGCCGATACGCTGTTCTCCGAACTTGCCGCCAAGGAAGATATCGTCGCGCTCGCCTATCACGTCGACTATTGGGACTATCTCGGCTGGCAGGACACGCTGGGCCGCAAGGAGAACACCGAGCGGCAATACGACTACATGCGCGCCTTCGGCAGCCGCTCCGTCTATACGCCGCAGGCCGTCATCAATGGCCGTGTCCACGTCAACGGCGCCAGCCGCGGCGAGGTCGATGGCGCGCTCGCCCGCATGGCCAAGAGCGGCGAAGGCATGCGCGTCGCCGTCAAGGTCAGCCGCACCAGCGACCGTGTGACGATCGACGCCGGCGATGCCGGCAACGGCCCCAGCGACGCCCATGTCGTCATCGTCTATTTCGACCCGCCGCAGACGATCAAGGTCGGCGAGGGCGAGAATACCGGCCGCAAGATGACCTACTGGAACGCCGTCACCGGGATACAGACCGCCGGCATGTGGCATGGCAAGGCACAGCGCTACGAACTGCCGATGAGCGAGATTGCCAAAAAGGGCGGCTGCGCCGTGCTGCTGCAGTCGGTCGGCAAGGACGGCATGCCCGGTCCCATTCTCGGCGCCGCGTTCATCCACAAGCCGTAACGGACGCCGGCGCCCCCCATCTTCGCTAGGACTGTGGATGGCCCCTCATCCGGCCGCTTCGCGACCACCTTCTCCCCGAGGGGAGAAGAGATAAAGCGCCCCCGCGATCTCCTCTCCCCCCGGGGAGAGGTCGGATTGTCCCGAATTGCCCCTTCGCAATTCGGTTGGCAATCCGGGTGAGGGGGACGCGACGCTCGGTGAAACCGCACTCGACTCACCACCCAATAAAAAACCGACGTCAGCTTGCTTCTGACGTCGGTCATTTAGGTTTTGGGATCGTCGCACCCGATTCTTCCGAAGAAGAACCGAGGTTGGTTCGATCCGACGCAGACCCGTGGGCGGGGGGCTTGGGGTTTACGAGCCGGTGCCGGACCGAACCGTCTCAGGCAACACCGGTAAATTCGTCGGACATTGGGGCATGAGCGCGGATAAAAAAAGGCAGAAATGTGGCGGAACATCACCAATTCCAACACGGCGTTTCATAAAAGTGACTGGACGTGACGAAAACGGCGCGGCGCGGGGCTCGGTTCGCCGGGCCTTGCAATTCAGTCGCGAACACGCCAACTTTGGTTGGCAAAGATTCATTTTGAAGGATCGAGGCATGACGGATGACAGCGGCGGGACGGGGGATGGGGACGCATCCGCGATATTGATCCCGCTGCACGAGGCGCGACGCGAACGTCTCGATCAGCCGGTGCGGTTCGACCGCCGCGAGTTGGACCAGATCCTCAGGCTCTACGGACGCATGGTCGCCGCCAATGAATGGCGCGACTACGCCATCGATCATCTTGCGGACCGCGCCGTGTTTTCCGTATTCCGCCGCACCAGTGAAGTGCCGCTGTTCCAGATCGTCAAGGATCCGAAACTGGCCCGCAAGCAGGGCGCTTTTGCCGTCATCGCCGCCGGCGGCCGCATCTTGAAGCGCGGTCAGGAACTTGGCCGCGTGCTTGGTGTGTTCGACAGCAAGCTCAAGGTTGTAGAGGCTTGAGCTACGGAATTGAAGAAACTGAAGAATTGAAGAATTGAAGAATTGAAGAAAAGGGCGCTCGACGCCTGATGTAACCGCCTTCAATTCCTCGCTTCAGTCCCCTCTAAGGCGAAACTTCCGCTCTGGCAGCGAGCTCGGATCGGGCGGCGCCGAGGCACCGCCATTCAGCGACAGCTGCATGAACACCGTGTCCAGCCAGCGCCCGTGCTTGTAACCGGAGCCTTCAAGACGTCCCGAATGGCGAAAGCCTAGCTTTTCGTGCAGCCGCACCGAGGCACTGTCGGGACGGCCATCGCCGATCACCGCGATGATCTGGCGAAAGCCCGCCGTCGTCACCGCCTCGATCAGGCTTTGCATCAGCTTGAGCCCGACGCCCTGGCCCTTGGCCTCGGGCGCGACATAGACCGAATCCTCGACGATGAAGCGATAGGCCGGGCGCGGCCGGAAGGCGCCGGCATAGGCGTAGCCGAGAACAGTGCCGTCCTTCTCCGCCACCAGGTAAGGAAAGCCGCCGGCCATCAGGCTGTCGAATCGAACACCCATCTCCGCGCGGCTCGGCGGCTCCAGCTCATAGCTCGCCGTGCCTTGGGTCACCGCGTCGGCATAGATGTCCGCGACGCTGTCGAGGTCGGCCACCGTGGCAGGCCGGATCGTAATATTGCTCATTGTGTATGCATGCCGTTTCCTTGCTCGCAACAACAGCAAAGACCGGCACAAAAGAAAAGGGCGGCCGTTGGGCCGCCCTTCTGGAACTCGATGGTCCAAGCGCTGCTGAACTAGCGGCGGTCGCCCATGAACTGCAGCAGGAACATGAACAGGTTGATGAAGTCGAGATAGAGCGTCAGTGCGCCCATGATCGCCTTGCGGCCGGCGACATCGGTAGCATCGCCCTCGAAATACATCTCCTTGATCTTCTGCGTGTCATAGGCGGTGAGGCCGGCGAAGACCAGCACGCCTATCGCCGACACGGCGAAAGACAGCGCCGACGACTGCAGGAAGATGTTGATCACCGACGCGATGATGATGCCGAACACGCCCATGATCAGGAACGAGCCCATCGCCGTCAGGTCGCGCTTGGTGGTGTAGCCGAACAGCGACAGCGCGCCGAAAGCGGCGGCGGTGGCGAAGAAGGTCTGCGAGATGCTTGCCGTGGTATAGACCAGGAAGATCGACGACAGCGACAGGCCGACGAGACCGGCATAGACCCAGAACGTGGTCTGCGCGGCAGCGACGCTCATCGACTGAATCCTGAACGACAGGAAGAACACGGCGGCTAGCGGCGCCAGCATCACCACCCAGCGCAGCGGCGAACCAAAAATCGCATAGCCAAACGAGGTCAGCATCTCGCCGCTTGGCAGCGTTGCGACAGCCGAAGCCGGATCGGTGGTGGTGGCCAGCATGATCGTGCCGACAGCGGCAAGACCCGTGATGAGGAGGCCAAGCCCCATCAGATTGTAAACCTTGATCATGTAGGCGCGCAGGCCCTGATCGATGTCGGCACCGACGCTGACGCCGGGCACGGCGCGCGTCTGGTAGTTGCGAATGGGATCAGCCATTGTAGTCCTCTATTGCTTCTGCCCCGTCCGGTGTCAGGTCCTTCCGAACCCAGGCGCCGCTGGCAGGGCTCCAGCATGCCTGTGGCGAAATATGATGGTTATTCGCGTCAAGAACAAGACCGTAACCGGATGTAACGGTTCGTGAGGCAACGAAGTGCCGATTCCTCGGCTTTCCAAACGGCTTTCTTACCAAGATTTAATCCAGGATGCCTTTTCCGGGCCTGTCGTCACAGGTTGCGCAGCACCGGTGCTGCCTTGTGGCCGAGCACCCGCCAGGTGCCGGCGAGACCAATGCCGACCGTGACCACCAGCGAAAACAGAATGGTTGCCACTGCCACCTCCGGCATGAAATGCGACGGCAATGTCATGATGCGCGCGACGACGAACCAGGCGGCTGCGCTGCCCGCCGCCAGCGCGAAGATGGCGGTGGCCAGCCCGATCAGCATATATTCGAGCGAGAAGGCCGATATCAGCGTCGTGCGTGTCGCACCCAGCGTCTTCAACACCACCGCATCATGGATGCGCGCCCGGTTGCCGGCGGCGAGCGCGCCGGCCAGCACCAGCACCGAGGCGATCAGCGCCACGCCGGCCGCGGCCCGAATCGCCGTGCCGAGCTGTCCGACCAGCCGGTTGACGACATCGAGCGCGTCCTTGACCCGCACCGTCGTCACCGCAGGGAAGGCGCGGGTGACGGCGTTGAGGATGCGGGCGTCGTCAGCCGTCGAGGCACTCTTTTCGGTCAGCGTCGCCATCCAGCCATGCGGGGCGCCCGCGAATGTGTTGGGCGAGAACACCATGACGAAATTGATGCCCATCGTCTCCCATTCGACCTGGCGGAAATTGGCGATCCTGGCCGTGACATTGCGGCCCAGCACATTGACGGTGATGGTGTCGCCGAGCTTCAGCCCGATCTCTTTGCCTTCCTGCGCCGAAAACGAAACCAGCGGTTCGCCGCTGTAATTTTCGGGCCACCAACTGCCCTCGGTCAGCGTCGCGTTCTCCGGCTGCCTGGTGTCATAGGTCAGGCCGCGGTCCCCCCTCAGCACCCAGGCGCCTTCCGCCGGCACCTTCACCTTGTCGACATCGACACCGTTCAGCGCCATCACCCGGCCGCGCAGCATCGGCACCTTGGCCAGCACGCCCTGCGGCGCCTGCTTGCCGATCAGCGCCGAGAAAGACGCGACATCGGCGCTCTGGATGTCGACGAAGAAGAAGTTCGGCGCCCGTTCCGGCAGGCTGCCGGAAATCTGCCGCCTGAGATTGCCGTCGATCAGCGCCAGCGTCACCAGCAGCGTCAGGCCGAGCCCCAGGGACAGCACCACCGATGGCGTCAGGGCGCCTGGCCGATGAATGTTGCCGATGGCGAGCCTGAGCGCCACGAAGCGCACGCGCGGGCTCTTCCTGGCCGCCCATTGCACCAGTGCGCCGACCACGCGCAGCACCAGGAAGGCGAAGACGGTAGCGCCGACAAAGATCGAGGCGATGCGCTGGTCGCCCGAGAACAGAATGGCCAGCGCCGCAAGCAACAGCGCGATGCCTATGGCCGCCGCGACATAAGCGGGGCGCGGCAAGCCGCGGCCTTCCAGCCCCATTTCGCGAAACAGCGCGGTTGCCGGCACGTCGCGGGCGCGGCCGAGCGGCAGCAGCGCGAAAGCCAACGTCACCAGCAGACCGAACAGCGCCGCCATGCCGAGCGCGCCGGGATAGAAGCCGCCTGCGGCCGGCACCGGAATGACGGATTCCAAGGCCGCACTCGCCGCGAACGGCATCAGCGCGCCGAGCACAAGGCCCAGCACGATACCCAATCCGGCTATGATCAGGATCTGCACGAGATAGACGGCAAAGACGAAGCCGCCCGAAGCGCCCAGGCTCTTGAAGGTGGCGATGACGCCGCGCTTGCCGTCGAGATAGGCGCGCACCGCATTGGCGACGCCGACACCGCCGACCACCAGCGCCGTCAGCCCGACCAGGGTCAGGAACTGGGAGAAACGTTCGATGTTGGAGGACAGCGCGGGCGCCGCATTGCTGCGTGTGCGGATCGACCAGCCTGCTTCGGGGAAATCCGTGGCGGCCTGGTCCTGGACGGCCTTCAGCCGCGCCTCGTCGGCGTCCGCCGGTAGGCGGATCTTGTAGGCATTCTCGACCAGGCTGCCCGGCTGGATCAGTCCGGTGGCCGCCAGCCCGTCGGTCGAGATCATCAGCCTTGGCGCGAAGCCGAAACCGTCGGACACGGCGTCCGGTTCGGCGACCAGCCTGGCGCGCAGTTCGAAAGTGGCGGTGCCGAGCTTCAGCCGGTCGCCGATCTTGACGTGCAGCCGCTCGAACAGAAGATCGGGTGCCGCCGCACCGAAGACGCCGAACTCTTCGCCGAACAGTTCCTGTTTCGACAGTGCCGGCTCGGTCTCCAGCGTGCCATAGAGCGGATAGGCATTGTCGACCGCCTTGGCCTCGACCAGCGCCTGGTCGGATCCGTCGGCCAGACGCGCCATCGAACGCATGCTGGCGGTCCGGGAAACCGTGCCGAGCCCGTCAAGGAAGCTGCGCTCCGCCTGGCTGGCGTCACGCTGGTTGATCTGGAAGCGAAGATCGCCGCCAAGCAGCGTCTGGCCCTGATTGGCGACACCGGCGGTGATCGAACGCGCCACCGAGTTGACGCCGCCGATGGCCGCGACGCCGAGCGCGATGCAGGCGAGGAAGATCAGGAAGCCGGACAGGCCGCCGCGCATCTCGCGCAGCGAGAAGCGGACCGCGAGCCTCAACGTCCGGGACAGCGGCATCAGGCCGTCACCTTGACGGGCGCCGGCGCCTCGATCCGGCCCGAGCGCATCGAAACCTGGCGCGAGCAGCGCGCCGCGAGCGCCGGATCATGGGTCACCAGCACCAGCGTCATGCCGCGCTCGGCCGCCTTGGCAAACAAGAGGTCGGCGACCTGCCGCCCGGTCGCCTGGTCGAGATTGCCGGTCGGCTCGTCGGCGATCAGGATGCGCGGCGACGGCGCCAATGCGCGGGCGATCGCCACGCGCTGCTGCTCGCCGCCCGACAGTTCGCCGGGATAGTGGGTGACGCGGTCGCTGAGGCCAACCGCCTCCAGCTCGCGCGCCGCCACCGAGAACGGATCGGCATGGCCGGCCAGTTCCAGCGGCACCGCGACATTTTCCAGCGCCGTCATGTTGGGAATGAGATGGAAGGACTGGAACACGATGCCAATGTTTCGGCCACGAAACGAAGCAATCTGGTCCTCGCTCTTGCCGTTGAGCAGCTCGCCGGCGATTCGAACCGCACCCGAATCGACCCTTTCCAGGCCTGCCAGGACCATCAGCAATGTCGACTTGCCGGAACCCGAAGGCCCGACGATGCCGGTCGCCTCGCCCGTCGCCACATCAAGGCTGACACGCTTCAGCACATGGACCGATGAAGCGCCCTCGCCAAGGGTCAGGGATACATCTTTCAGCGCGATGACGGCTTCTGTCAAAATGAAATCGTCCTATATCTGGAAAGGCTCTGCTTGCCGGAAGCCGTCGACTGAAGAATTCCTAGCTCATATGGGGCCTGCCGCATGTCTTTCAAACGCAGTATTGCCGCAGGCTTGATAGTTTTCCTCGCCATCAGCGGCGCCATGTCGTCGGCGAGCGCCGAGCCGTTCAAGATCGTCGGCTTCGGTGACAGCCTGATGGCGGGCTTCGGTCTTGGCCCGGACCAGGGCTTTACCGACAGGCTGCAGGCCGCGCTTGGCGCCAGGGGCCAGGATGTGATCGTCGCCAATGCCGGCGTCTCCGGCGACACGACGAGCGGCGGCCTAGCGCGGCTGGACTGGTCGGTGCCGGACGGCACGCAGCTGGTCATCCTCGAACTCGGCGCCAACGACATGCTGCGCGGCGTTTCGCCCGACATCACCAGGAAGAACCTCGACGAGATGCTGAGCAAGCTGAAGCAGCGCAAGATTGCCGTGCTTCTGGCCGGCATGCGTGCCGCACCCAATCTCGGTCCCGACTACCAGAATGCGTTCGACGCCATTTTTCCGGACCTGGCGAAGAAATACGAAGTCGTGCTCTACCCGTTCTTTCTCGACGGCGTCGCCGGCCAGCCCGGCATGCAACTCGAGGACGGCCTGCATCCGAGCGCAAAAGGCGTCGACCAGATGGTCGAACGCATCCTGCCGACGGTAGAGAAGGTGATCGCGACAGTGCCGGGCGATTCCTAGCGGATTGGAACTGTTTCCGCCCGGCAAGCTTTTAACAGGGACTGTGGCCAACAAACCTCTTGCTCCGTTTGACTATCGATGATTCGCTATAGGTGACAGTTCGATTCGAGGAAGGGAGGCTCTTCATGCCGCGTCTTTTCACCGCCCTCGAAATTCCGCGTGACGCTGCCCTTTCGCTGTCCCTGCTGCGGGGCGGCTTGCCGGGAGCCCGCTGGATCGATGTCGAAAACTACCATCTGACGCTGCGCTTCATCGGCGATGTCCCCGGCCATGTCGCCGACGAGATCGCCAACGCGCTCGACCGCGTCCACCGCCCTTCCTTCTCGCTGGCGCTGTCCGGCGTCGGCGCTTTCGGCCAGAAGAAGCCGCATGCGGTGTGGGCGGGCGCTTCCGCCTCGCCTGATCTGGCCGCGCTTCAAGGTGAGATCGACCGCATCTGTCAGCGGCTCGGCATCCCGGCCGACCCGCGCAAATTCATGCCGCATGTGACGCTGGCGCGCTTACGCAATTCGACCCCGCTGGACGTCGCCCAATATCTGTCGGCGCGCGGGAATTTCTCGACGCTGCCGTTCCGCATCGGCCGTTTCGTGCTGATGTCGTCGCGCGATTCGGTCGGCGGCGGACCCTATATCATCGAGGAAGCCTGGCCGCTGTCAGGCACGGACGCCCACGCCTCCAGCCTTGTCGCCAGCGCCTCCGACGCCTCGCGGATCATGCGATAGGCGGAAGCGAAGGCTTCTGCCTCGTCATGATAAGGATCCGGCACGTCGCGTGATTTTCCCTGCGCGAACTCCAGGAACAGATGGATGCGGTCCTGCACGGCCGCCGGCGCCAGCGCCTTCAGGTCGGCGACATTCGACCGGTCCATGCCGAGGATCAGGTCGAAACGGTGGAGGTCCTGCGGCGTGACCTTGCGCGCCCTCTGCCCGGAAATGTCGACGCCGTGCCGCACCGCAATCGCGATCGCGCGTCGATCGGGGGCAGAGCCGGCCTCCCAGTCACTGGTTCCCGCTGAATCGAGCAGCATATCCCGGCCCGACCCGCGCTCGGCCCAAACGGCGCGGAAGACACCTTCCGCCAGCGGCGACCGGCAGATGTTGCCGAGGCAGACGAAGAGAATGGAATTTATGGGCTTCGCGTTCATCGATCCGTCGCTATGGTGAGGGTCGTTTTCGAATAGCACAGGATATGGACATGGCGAGAGAGAAACTGGGCAGGCAAGCCGCTGAAGCTGCATTGACCGGTCTCGACGGCTGGGCGCTGGCGGAAGACGGCGCCTCCATCAAGCGCACATTCACCTTCGCGAATTTCTCCGAGGCTTTCGCCTTCATGACCCGCGTCGCGCTTGCCGCCGAGACGATGGACCATCATCCCGACTGGTCGAACGTCTACAAGACAGTCGACGTGACGCTGAACACTCACGACGCCGGCGGCGTCACCGCGCTCGATATCGATCTGGCCAAGAAAATGAACCGTTTTGCCGGCGCCTGAGGCCTGGTATCGCCTCGGCGGGCCCAAATCGGCACCGGCATCTTGTAGCGGGGGTCGGGTTTCACCACATTTTCCCCCGCGGGCATGCGCCGGGATGCGCACGGGCCCTGCAAGGAGAGACTGATGGCGCAACAATCCGGTTTTGATTTCTTCGGCTTTGGCGGCAAGCTGGCAGACGAGAGCGAAGTGCGCGAGAAATTCTGGCGCACAGCCAAGAAGGCGGCGCGGCAGATCCCCTTCATGGAAGAGGTTGTGGCCGCCTATTACTGCGCCATGGACAAGAACACGCCGCTGCGCGCCAAAGGCATTCTGCTGGCCGCGCTCGGTTATTTCGTGCTGCCGGTGGATGTCATCCCCGACTTCGTCTTCGGGCTTGGCTTCACCGACGACATCGCCGTGCTCACCGCCGCGATCACCGCCGTCAGTGCCCACATCACCACTGCGCACCGGCAGGCCGCCAGGGACGCCATGGCCGACAAGGGCTGAACTCGCGCACGGACGCCGTTGAAGCCGGCTTTCTGCGGCAGCGTAAAAAGTCAAACTCTTGCCGCTTTCGTGGCCTCCAAGTCGCCAAAGGGATGTCGCGCCAGCCGCTCGCAAGGCGGAGGCGCGGGAATGGCGGCGGTTTCCTCGGGGTGAGGCTCCTTTTCTCTTCGGAAATTCACCGTTTGGTAACCCAGATTAAATCAAAATGAAGCGACGGGCAGGACGCCAAGCCGGCCTGCCTCCGCACCATTTGGAATACGGGAAAAGCGATGCGCGGATTGATTGCTATAGTTTCGAGTCTGGCCCTGGTGGCCGTGGCAGCGCCGGCACTGGCGCAGTCGGCGACCAAAATCGGCCAGCACAATGCCTGGGGCACCTACAGCTACCAGGCGTCGGGCGGCAAGGTCTGCTATGTCCTGACCGTGCCGACCGACAAGCAGCCGCCGACGCTCGACCATGGCGACATGTTCTTCTTCGTCAGCCAGCGACCCGGCCAGCAAGTGTCCTACGAGCCGCAATTCATTGCCGGCTACAACTTCCAGGACGGCTCCAAGGCCACCGTGACCATCGACAAGAAGACGTTTTCGATGTTCACCCGCGGCAAGTCGGCCTGGGTCGAGAATGCCGCCGAGGAGCCGGTGCTGATCGCCGCCATGAAGACCGGCACCGACATGAAGGTGACGGCGAAGTCCGGCCGCGGCAACCCGACCAGCTACGTCTTCTCGCTGAAGGGCATTTCGGCGGCGCTGACGTCGATTGCCAAGTGCAAATAGGCAAGAGTGCAAGCAAGCACTTCGTTCGAATGAAAGGCCGGGCCGCAAAGCCCGGTCTTTTTGCTTTCAGCCTTGCCCCGATCCCGGCCCGGCCTCCGCTCGGCGGCGCCGGATCGCCTCGGCGATGAAGACACGCGACAGCGTGTGGTAGAGCGGTTCGTGCGAGATCATGCGCGCCGTGCCATAGCCCAGCATCGAGGCCAGCATCAGCGCGATGACATTGTCGTGATTGCCGGTCATCTCCAGAATGATGACGAAGGCCGTCATCGGCGCCTGGACGACACCGGCGAAATAGCCAGCCATGCCGAGCAGCGCCGCCGCCCCCGTGCCGGCGCCGAAGAGAAGGCCGAGCGAGCTGCCGATGCCGGCGCCGACCGCCAGCGAGGGCGCGAAAATGCCGCCCGGAATGCCCGAGATCATCGACAGCAGTCCCGCCAGGAACTTTTCGGCAAAGAAGAACCATGGCAGCGGCGTGCCTTCGACCGCCCCGCGCGCCTGCATATAGCCGGTGCCGAAGGTCAGCCCGCCCGAGGCGATGCCGATCACTGCAACCAGCAGCCCGCAGACGGCCGCGACCAGCAAGGCGCGCCGCAAAGGCTGGCCTGTGCTCCAGCGCCGGATCCAGCGTGTCGCCTTCAACGCCAGCAGCGAAAACAGCGCGCCGAACCCGCCGCCGATGATGCCGCAGGCAAGCACCAGCGGCCACTCGGCGGCAAACGAGATCGTGTCCCTGGCGACGCCGAAATAGGTGTAGTTACCGAGCAGGCCGAGCGAGGCGAGGCCGGCCAGGATCACCGCCGTCAGCACCAAGCCGTTGGTGCGCGCCTCGTAGGTGCGGCCCATCTCCTCGATGGCGAAGACGATGCCGGCCAGCGGCGTGTTGAAGGCGGCGGCGATGCCGGCGGCCGACCCGGCAAGGATCAGACCCCGGGCTTGGACCATGCCGCCCCAGCGTGCCGCCTGCAGCATCAGGGACGCGCCGACCTGCACGGTCGGACCCTCGCGGCCGATCGAGGCGCCGCAGAACAGGCCGACGATGGTGAGCATGATTTTGCCGACCACCAGTTTGAGGGACAGGATGTGGCCGCGGTCATCGTCGTCGCGCAGATGGCGTGCGGCGATCGCCTGCGGAATGCCGCTGCCTTGCGAGCCGGGAAAGAAGGCGTGGGCAAGCCAGGCGCACACCACGAAACCCAACGGCGTAATGGCAAGCGGGAGATAGAAACGCCAGCCGCCTGCGTCTCCTGTCATCAGGTGAAACAGTTCCTGCGCCCTGTCCGCCAGCACCGCGAACAGCACGCTGATCACACCGATGCCAAGCGCCCCGGCCCAGAACACCAGGCGCGGCTGCCACACCCGCCGTGAGCCCCACATCGCGCGCGAACGCCGCAGCATGGGATATCTTCGCGATGTGCCGGCCATGTCTGTCCTCGATCGTGGAGTATCGAGCCCTAACACGTGCAGGCCAGAGGTTAAACCGGCACAACCCATGACTCTGCCGTCAACCTGTGCTATGCGCCGCGCTTCCTTTCCGGCACGATGCGTGAAATCGGCCGCAAACCGCTTATATCAGTGCAACCATGACCCTTTCATACGATCTCACCACTGACGGCGCCCGCGACGCGTTGCGTGCCCGCGCGGCACAGCCCGAAAAGCCGTCGCTGATCGGCCTGACGCGGGTCGAACTCGCCGAGGCTCTGGTTGCATCAGGCACCGTGCCCGAGCGCCAGGCGAAAATGCGCGCCCAGCAGCTGTGGCACTGGATGTATGTGCGCGGCGTCTCCGATTTCGCCGGCATGTTCAACATCTCCAAGGATCTGCGCGCCGAGCTGGACAAGCACTTCACCGTCGCCAGGCCCGAGATCGTCGAGGAGCAGATTTCCGCCGACGGCACGCGCAAATGGCTGTTCCGCTTCCCGCCGCGCGGCGCCGGCCGGCCGGTCGAGATCGAAACCGTCTACATTCCCGAGGAAGGCCGCGGCACGCTGTGCATCTCCTCGCAGGTGGGCTGCACGCTGACCTGTTCGTTCTGCCACACCGGCACGCAGAAGCTGGTGCGCAATCTGACGGCTGAAGAGATCCTCGCCCAGCTGCTCACCGCCCGCGACCGGCTCGGCGACTTCCCTGACCGCGACACGCCCGACGGTGCCATAGTGCCGGCTGAGGGCCGCAAAGTGTCCAACATCGTCATGATGGGCATGGGCGAGCCGCTCTACAATTTCGAGGCGGTGAAGAAGGCGCTGCTGATCGCTTCCGACGGTGACGGCCTGTCCCTGTCGAAGCGGCGCATCACGCTGTCGACCTCCGGCGTCGTGCCGGAAATCTTCCGCACCGGCGAGGAGATCGGCGTCATGCTGGCGATCTCGCTGCATGCCACCAATGACGATCTGCGCGACCTGCTGGTGCCGATCAACAAGAAGTATCCGCTCAACGAACTGATCGCCGCCTGCCGCGCCTATCCCGGCCTATCCAACGCCAAGCGCATCACTTTCGAATATGTGATGTTGAAGGACGTCAACGATTCCATCGAGGACGCCAAAGGCCTGATCAAGCTGCTCAAGGGCATTCCGGCCAAGATCAATCTGATCCCGTTCAACCCGTGGCCGGGCACCAATTACCAGTGCTCGGACTGGGAGACGATCGAGAAATTCGCCGATTACATCAACAATGCCGGCTATGCCTCGCCGATCCGCACGCCGCGCGGCCGCGACATTCTCGCCGCCTGCGGCCAGCTCAAATCCGACTCCGAGCGCATGCGCAAGGTCGACCGGCTGGCGCTGGAAGCGATGATGATAGCGGGGCACGGCGAGGCGTGAGCCGCCCCTTCGCCTGGCTAAAGCGCTTCGCAATCATGGCCGTCGGCTATGTCGCCGCGGTGCTGACCTCGATCCTGGTGCCGGTGCTGCTGATCGCTCTTCTGGAAGGCATCGAAGACGGCAACTGGTCCATCATTTTCGCCTTCGACTGGCTGGGCTCGTTCCCGCTCGCCGTGTTGACAGTAATGATCGGCGCGCTGTTGATCGTCGGCCCGGCGCTCTTTGTCGCCGAACGGTTTTCACTTCGAGGATGGTTCTACTTCGCCGCCACCGGTGCGATCACGTCCATCGCCTTTGGCGTATCCATGCCGCGCTCGGCCAGCAGCTTTGTCTTCAATCCGGGCTTTCTGGGTTTTCTCGCCACCGCCGGCATCGCCGCCGGTTCGGTCTACTGGCTTCTGGCTGGACGCAGGTCCGGCACGCGACAGAATCTGGGCCGGGATTGATGGCACGTCTCGTCGGCTACCTCGTCCGTTTCACCGTCATCCTGTTCGGCTATGCCGTCGCCTCGCTGGCGGCGAGCGCCTTCCTCAACATCCTGTTGCTGGCATCGCTCGGCTACACGCCGGAGCATGCGCACCCGACGGCGACGGCTTCCCTGTATTTCTCAATTCCCTTCGCCGCCCTGTTCGTCGCCTATTTCGCCCTGATGCCGGCCTCTGTCGTCATCCTGCTTGCCGAAATCCTGGGCCGGCGCGACTGGCTGTTCTATGCGCTGGCAGGCGCGGTGGTTGCCGGTGTTTTCCTCGGGCTGGCCGACCACAGCGATGACACCGCCTTCGTCGTCAGGGACACCAGCGCCATCATGGCCGTGATAGGCAGCGGCATGGTCGGTGGTATCTTTTACTGGCTCAGCGCCGGGCGCTGGGCCGCAAGCTGGTGGCAAGGCGAACCAGGATCAAAAGAGGATGGCCAGACAGGATGACGGCGCCTACTTCGCCTGCGCCGTCAGGATCTTGAGCGCGAAGGCGGAGAACACGCCGGCAAAGAGATAGTCGACCACCCGTGTGACGCGCGGGCTGGCCTTCATCGCCGCCGAAAACTTTTCCGCCGCCAGCACCATCGGCACGGTCACCGGGATCGACAGCACGATGAACATCGTGCCCAGGAAAAACAGCTTTCCTGGTGCGTTCGGATCATGCGCGGAGACGAACTGCGGCAGGAAGGTCATGAAGAACAGGATGATCTTGGGGTTGAGCAGGTTGACGCCGAGGCCCGCCGCCCAGCTGCGCAACAGCGAAATCTCGGGGCCTGTCTTCTTCTCCGGCGAAAAGGCCGAGCCCCTGGTGATTGCCTGCCAGGCCAGGAAGACGAGATAGCCGGCGCCGAAGATCTTCAGCACGAAGAAAGCCATCGGCGAGGCGACGATCAGCGCCGAGACACCGACAACCACCAGTGTGGTGTGGATGAGCGTGCCGCACAGCGCGCCGGCCATCGAGGCAAAGCCGGTGGCACGGCCCTGGCTCAGCGTGCGCGAGACGAACAGGGTCATGTCCGGCCCCGGCGTGACCGCCAGGATGACCGTGGCAATGGCGAACTGGATCAGCGTGGTGGTGTCTGGAATGAACGACATGAGCGGCCCAAGGGATTGGGAGGCCTATACAGGATGCGCCATGACGATGCCAGACACAGCAGCGACCCGATCTCGATCCAGCAGGCGTCCGCACGGCATTCGCTGGACGGCCGGCCGCGGCGTCCTATGCCTGCCTGCTCAGCCGCATCCTCGCCAGCTCCTCCGCGACGAGTTGATCGTTGCGGACATCGGCGTCCCTGGTGAGCTGGTCGATCGGCTTGGGCCGGCCGAGGAAATAGCCTTGCGCCTCGTTGCAGCCTTCGACCTGCAGGATGGTGAGCTGGACATGCGTCTCGACGCCTTCGGCAAGCACCGGAATGTCGAGGCTGCGGCCCAGCGTCAGCACCGCCCGGATGATGGCCTTGGCCTGCGGGCTTCGCTCGACGTCAGCCATGAACGAGCGGTCGAGTTTGATCTTGTCGAAGGGAAACGAGCGCAGCGTATCGAGCGATGAATAGCCGGTGCCGAAATCGTCGATCGCGATCGTCACCCCCAGCGCCTTGATCTGGCGCAACACATGCAGCGTGCGCACCTTGTCGGCGACGATCGTCGATTCGGTGAGCTCCAGCTCCAGCCGTTTCGGCGACAGCCCGGTCTCGACCAGGATCTGATGGACGAGCTTGGCGAGATCGGCATGGGCGAACTGTACCGGCGACAAATTGACCGCGATCTTGTGGCCATTGCCCCACGAGGCCGCCTGGCGGCACGCGGTCCGCAGCACCCATTCGCCGATCGCCATGATCGAGCCGTTCTCCTCGGCAATCGGGATGAATTCGGCGGGCGGGATCATGCCGTGCACCGGATGGGTCCAGCGCAGCAGCGCCTCGTAGCCGCAGGTAGCGCCGGTCGGGACCGAGGTCTGTACCTGATAGTGGAGCGAAAGCTCGCCGCGCTCGATCGCCTGGCGAAGGTCGGTGGCCAGCGCGCGGCGCGCCCGCGCCGTCTCGTCCATGGCGGATTCGTAGAAGCAGACGGCTCGCGTGACGTCGTTCTTCGCCCGGTACATGGCAAGATCGGCATTGCTGACCAGCCGCTCGCGGTCGGCCCCGTCGCGCGGATAGACGGCGACGCCGATGCTGGCGCCGGCGGCGATTTCGAAATCGTCGAGCCGCAACGGCTCGAACAGGGATTTCTCCAGTCGCGAGACCAGTCCGAGAAGGTCCTTCTGATCCTTGAAGCGCTTGATCGCGGCGAACTCGTCACCGCCGAGCCGGGCGACGAATTCGCCCTCGCCGATGAGTTTCGACAGCCTGCGGGCGACGATCTTGAGTGCCTGGTCGCCGGCCGCATGCCCCCTGAGGTCGTTGATCTCCTTGAAGCGGTCGAGATCGATGACGATGACCGCCGTCATTGTGTCCTCGCCCTCGCATGCCCGGTCGATTTCATGGTCAAGGCGGTCGTTGAAGGAGACCCGGTTGGGAAGGCCGGTAAGGGCGTCGTTGAGGGCGAGATGCTGAAGCCGCTCGAAGCTCTCCAAACGACCACGCTCGTCGATCAGATAGCTGGCGAAGCCGGTAGCTGCGACGATCAGGCCGACCACGGCGACGGCGACCGCCATTGCCACCAGAATATCGGGATTGGTGCCTGTGCTGATGAAGGACAGCGGCGTCACCGCCACCGCGGCCATAGCCGTGAAATGCAGGCCGACGATCGCCAGCACCAGCAGCCCGATGGCGAGATAGTGCGACCAGCGGTATGGCCGGCGCACGGCATGGCCGACGGCCAGGGCGGAGAACACCGCCGAGATGATCAGTGAGGCCACGACATAGGAGCCGTCCCATTCGACGATGCCGGCAACGTGATAGGCCATCATGCCGGTGTAGTGCATGGCCGAGATCGCCAGGCCGACGACGACGCCGCCCCATTCCGGGGCCAGGCGCCGGCTCTTGCCGGATGCGAGGGTGAAACCCAGCCCGGTGCCGGCGATGGCGATAACCAGGGATGCCATGGTCAGGACCGGATCGAAGGTGATCGGCGCGCCGGGCTGGTAGGCCAGCATGGCGATGAAATGGGTGCACCAGATCGACGAGCCGGCGGCGACCGCGGTCAGGAACAGCCAGCCCTTCATCTGCACGCCGGTGGTTTTTCTCGAACGGTCGAAGAGGCCGATCGTCACCCAGCAGCCGGTGACGCACATCAGCGCCGCCAGCAGGACAAGCCACAGATTATGCTCCATGGCGATGCATGATATAACGCGCATCAAGAACGGCCCGAGCCCGAGGACACCCGCGACAAGGCAGGCAAGAAGCCGCCCGAAATGGTCGAGGCGGCTTTGTCGCGAATGTTAGCGGCACGGCGTGAAAACTTGATTAAGTCCTTCCGGCAAATGCAGCCTTTGATTGCAGCAGGTTGTTTCCGCTGCCGGCGGCCACCGGCCATGCGCTGGACCAGAAGCCATGCATGCACGCGTGCTTGCTCGCTCTGCCGTTCCTGCTAAAAGGCGCTGCGACAATCCGTGACGCCCAGGCTGGGGCGTCCGCCATCGACGGAGTAGAAATGTCCAAGGCCAAAGACGTCAAGAAGGTCGTGCTCGCCTATTCCGGCGGTCTCGACACATCCATCATCCTGAAATGGCTGCAGACTGAACTCGGCGCCGAAGTCGTGACTTTCACCGCCGATCTCGGCCAGGGCGGCGAACTCGAGCCGGCCCGTCGCAAGGCCGAGATGATGGGCATCAAGGACATCCGCGTCGTCGACGTGCGCGAGGAATTCGTCGCCGACTTCGTCTTCCCGATGTTCCGCGCCAACACCGTCTATGAAGGCACCTATCTGCTTGGCACTTCGATCGCGCGGCCGCTGATCTCCAAGCATCTGGTCGATATAGCCCGGGAAACCGGCGCCGACGCGATCGCGCATGGCGCCACCGGCAAGGGCAACGATCAGGTTCGCTTCGAGCTTTCAGCTTACGCACTGAACCCCGACATCAAGGTCATCGCGCCGTGGCGCGACTGGTCGTTCAAATCGCGTACCGACCTGATGAATTTCGCCGAGCAGCATCAGATCCCGGTGCCGAAGGACAAGAAGGGCGACGCACCTTTCTCGGTCGACGCCAACCTCTTGCATTCGTCCTCCGAGGGCAAAGTGCTGGAAGACCCGTGGGTGGAGCCGCCGGAATTCGTTCATCAGCGCACCGTTTCGCCGATGGACGCGCCGGACAAGGTCACCGAGATCGAGATCGAGTTCCTGAAGGGCGATCCGATCGCGCTGAACGGCAAGAAACTGTCGCCGGCGACCATGCTGGCGGCACTCAACGATCTTGGCCGCGACAATGGCATCGGCCGGCTCGACCTGGTCGAGAACCGCTTCGTCGGCATGAAATCGCGCGGCGTCTACGAAACACCAGGCGGCACCATCCTGATCGCCGCCCATCGCGCCATCGAATCGATCACGCTCGACCGAGGTGCCGCCCACCTCAAGGACGAGTTCATGCCGCGCTACGCCGAGCTGATCTACAACGGCTTCTGGTTCGCGCCCGAACGGCTGATGCTGCAGGCGATGATCGACAAGAGCCAGGAAGACGTCGAAGGCACGGTGCGCCTCAAGCTCTACAAGGGCAACGTCATGGTCACCGGCCGCAAGTCGAAGAAGACGCTCTATTCGGATGCGCTGGTCACCTTCGAGGACGACCGCGGCGCCTACGACCAGAAGGACGCCGCCGGCTTCATCCGTCTCAATGCGCTGCGGCTCAGGACGCTGGCCGCGCGCAACCGCACCAAGTAGGGCGGATGCGCGGGTTCGGTCGCTGCCTGGCGCCGCTGGTTGTTCTGGCGACGCCGGCCGCCGGCCAGGAGTTCGACCCCGCTTCTCTCGACCTTCCCGCGCTGATCGAGTGCAGGGCGGACGTTCCAGCCTACAACGACTTTGCCCTGTGGCTGTCCAGCGCATCGGGTGCCGTTGAAACGCTTGGCTGGAAGGAGGTTGCCTCGGGCAATCCGTTTCTCAGCCAATACGAACTGCCGGCCAAAATCCGCGTGTTCAACCGTGAGACAGGATCGATCGTGTTTACCGCTGCGGGGCCGATGGCCGTGCTCGACGGCGTTGCCGCGCCGGAGCTTGCCAAAGAACTCAACGTCATGGCCGTTTTTTCCACGCCGCAAAAATTCCTTGGCGAGAAGGTCGTTGTCCAAAGCACCGAAGAGTCGGAAGGATTGACCTTCTCCACCGACGTCAAGCTCAACGTCTCGACCGTCGAGTCCCACCCCGGCAAGACCCTGGCCGGCTGCTCCTACACGCTCGAAATCAAATAAAAACCCGGCATTCATGAACTGACCCCTTAAAGTTGGACAGTTTAAGGTGGCGGCAGATTTAAGGGCTGGGTTCTGTATTGCACAGGGCTCAGCCCTTTCAGTTTCAGTTTGATGCGATCATGATTGTAGTAGTGG